>CAYVNG010000018.1:0-4886 GCA_964452875.1 uncultured Candidatus Saccharibacteria bacterium | reverse complement strand
GAATACAATGGGTATTATATATCCAAAATCAAATTAATTTCAATATCCTTGAAGTTTTTTAAGAGATTTATGATCTCTTATCTTGTCCAAGGCTTTGGCCTCAATCTGCCTTATCCTCTCTCTTGTGACTCCGAATTCCTTCCCCACTTCTTCCAAAGTGTGGGTTATTCCGTCTTCAAGACCGAACCTCAAAGAAAGGATTTTCTGCTCTCTAGGAGCTAGATCAACCAATATGTCCTTCAACCTGTTTTTCAACAAAGATCTGGCTGCTTCCAAGGAGGGGGAAATCCCTTTTTCATCCTTGATGAATTCGGCCAAAACGCTGTCTTCGTCGTCTTCCCCTACCGGAGTTTCCAAGGAAACCGTCTCCTGGGAAATCTTCATGATATGCCTCACTTTCTCTATGCTTTCCCCCATTTCGGCTGCAATTTCTTCTGGCAGAGGCTCCCTTCCCAGATCCTGCAAAAGCCTCCTCCTTATCCTGGTGAATTTGGTCATGGTTTCAACCATATGGACCGGAATGCGGATGGTCCTGGCCTGATCGGCCAAGGCCCTGGTGACCGCCTGCCTTATCCACCAGGTGGCGTAAGTGGAAAACTTGTATCCTCTTCTCCAATCAAACTTCTCCACCGCCCTGAATAGCCCCAGATTCCCTTCCTGGATCAAATCCAAAAGAGTCAGATTCGGAGAACGGCCTATGTATTTTTTGCAGATGGAAACCACGAGCTTAAGATTGGATTTTGCCATTTTCTTCCTTGCCTCGTCGTCCCCTTTCTCGATCCTCTTTGACAACTCCTTTTCCTCTGCCGCAGTCAGGCCCGGAGTGCTTCCGATCTCCTTCAGATATATCTGTATTGGATCCAGCTTCTGGCCCGGAGCGATCTTGGTGCTGGTCTTCTTGTCGTCATCTTCAAGACGCAGGAAATCCCTGGATTCCCTGATTTCGATCCCTTCTTTTTCGAACCTTTCGTAAAGCTCCTCAAGAAATCCCATTTTCTTTTCCATGTCCGGAAAAGCGTAAAGTATTTCAGAGTAAGTCACGAAACCCCTGCTTCTGGCTTTGCCAAGAAGATCTGCGAATCTTTCTTCAACAGGAACCTTTTTTTTCAAAGCGCGCTTCGTCTTTTTTGTCTTTTTCGGCTTCCTGGATATTTTCTTCCTTCTTATCTTCCTTGTTCTCTTTTGAACAGGTTTTCTGTTTTTTTTTGCCTTCTTTCTCCTGACTTTGCGGTGCTTTTTCGAAAAGATTCTTTTCTTCCTTTTTAGTTTCTTCTTTTTCATTGTGTTGTCACTTTAAATTTTGAGACATATCCCTGAAATCCGCAGTCAGCTTCTCAATCTTTTCCGCTTCCCCTTTGAACTCAGCTTCCCTTATCTCCTGGGAAATGGATGCCAGTTTTTCTTTGACCCTCATCTTCTTTATCTCTTTTATGCAGACATTCACTTCCTCTTCCGGGTCTGGCGCGTCTTCGGGATCGAAATCCTCCTGCAGCGGGTTGTAATTGGCTTCGGCTGCAAGGCATATCGTATTGAAAAATCCCTGCATTTCCGGAGAAAAGCTCGCGGCGGAAACCGCTTTAGGAGAGCCGACTTTGAATTGCTTGAGTATCTGGATGCACCTAGTCGAAAAGTAAGAAAAAGATTCTTCGGGAATCGCACTTAGGCAATTGGAAAATTTATAAGCCAAAGAGAGGATCCTTTCTTCCAAGAGATCTTTTTTGCCCTTCTTCTCCTTTTCTGAAAGTTGGTGCTGATTTCCAGAAAAATCCCTTGAAAAATCCTTTTCATCCTTAACCTTTCCCATCTCTTCCCTTAGGTCCTCTTCTTTCGCGCCCAATCTGGAGCTCAGTTCTCCCAGCCAGTGGGACTGCCCTATCTTATTGGGAATCCTTTTTATAACAGGCAAAAGCAGCCTTGATATCTCCATCTTGCCTTCGGCAGTCAAAGGATCGTTCTTGGAGAATGCCGATTGGAAATAGAAATCTATTATCGTCCTGGCTTCCTTCACCAGCCTTTCCCATTCCTCCTTGCTTTTCTTGACCACGTCGGCAGGATCCTTGTCTCCTTGCATCATTATCACCTTGATATTGAAGCCCTGGGCTTCGGCCAAATCTATCCCCCTTTGGGTTGCAGACCCTCCAGCAACGTCCATATCGAAAGCGGTATAAAGGTTGTTGGAAAACCTTTTCAGATAATCAAGCTGAAAATTGGTGAGAGCGGTTCCTGAAACCGCAGCCACGTTTTCTGAACCGGCCTGAGAAACAAGGATGGCATCCATATACCCTTCCACCAGTATGCAAAAATCACTTTTCCTCGCCTCCACTTTCCCCTTGTCCAAGCCGTAAAGGACTTTGCTTTTGTCGTAAAGCAAGGTGTTAGGAGTATTCACGTATTTGGCGGAATCCTCGGTCTTCCTGTCTTCCCTTATCCTTCCGCCGAACCCTATCACCTGGGAATTGAGGTCGCATATGGGAAAAATGATGCGGCCCCTGAACCTGTCGTAAGCGTTCCCCTTCTGGTTTATAATCTCAAGGCCGGCTTTTTCGATTTCCCAGGCCTTGTAGCCTTTTTTCGAAAGGAAATCAACCAATCCCTGCCAGGTGTCCGGGGCGTATCCTATCCTCCACTTTTCTATGGAATCTTCCGAAACCCCCCTTCCCAGCAGATATTCTTTCACTGTTTTGCCGGCCTTGCTCTCTTTCAGCTGCTTTTGGAAGAACTGGGTGGCAAGCTCGCAGATCTCGTACAGGCGGGTCTTTTCGGTCTGCCATTTGATCATTTCAGGAGAAGGCTTTTTCAGCTCGACTCCGGCCTTCTGGGCAAGGGTTTTTAAAGCGTCCCCGAAGTCCACACCGTCTATCTTCATCACGAAATCGAAAATCCCTCCTCCTTCGCCGCAGCCGAAGCATTTCCAGATCTGCCTGGCCGGGCTGACGAAAAGAGAAGGCTTTTTGTCCGCATGGAAAGGGCACACGGCCCTGTAATTGGCTCCTGTCTTCTGGAGCTTGAGATATCCGCCGATGACTTCGACGATGTCCAGTTTCGATTTTATTTCGTCAATTGGGGAATTCATTATTTATATTTTCCCGTATTCAACTTTTTTGGGGTCTTCCCCTTTTAAAATCCTGTCAACCATTTTAATTTCCTCAAGCAGACCTTCCACAAGGTCATAGCCTTCAGCTTCCTCAAAGGTCGCCCAAACGTAGTTTATGTTGTCTTCATCCAATATCACCTCTCCTGACTTGTATTCTGCATAAAAGCTCAATATCAGGCCGGGCATGTTGTCGGGCTGGAGAAAAGCAAGGTCGAGAAGATAATTGAGCTTTCCCACTTCCAGATTGACCTCTTCTCTGATCTCCCTTCTCAAAGACCTGTCTAAGACGCAATACCAGTGCTCAGACGTGGTTTTGGGCAGTTCGGAATAATCCTCGAATTCCAGCTTCCCTCCCGGCACGATCCATTTCCCGGGAAAAGACTTCTTTTCAAAGCTCCTCTGGACCAGAAGATACCTGCCTTCCTTGTGAATGATGGCGGTGGAAGAAACGCGGTGAAGGTTTTTATCTCCCATATCGTCAGCCTTAGCTTATCAAAATACGCTCTCTATAACAAGGCCGGAGAAAAACTCCTGTCTTTTCTTTGGAATGCCAGATTCAAGACACTTCCCTGGATATTTTCTCCTTTATTTCTTCCATTTTCAGCCTGAACAAGGGGAGGATAAGCAGCAGGGAAACTGCTACGGCGATGATTGAAGAGCAGTAAACGGTCCTGGTTCCGGTTAAAAAGGCCTGGGAAATGATCAAAGCGATCACCACTCCCATGCTCTGGACCATCCAAAACGTGGCTGTCAAGAATTCAAGGTTGTTTTTCGTAGAAACATCCCCGACCAAGGCATAAAGGATCGGCACCATGACGGCCCAATTAAGGGCGAGCAGAACGACTCCTGCCACCAGAAAGAAAGCTTGACCGGATAAAAATAGGCAGGACATTCCGAGCGCCAGCAAGACGTATGAGAAAACGATCATGCGCTTCCTCCCTTTTGCATCCGACAATTTACCCAGGGAATAGGAAAAAAAGATGGGCATAATGTAAAACAAGAAGGACAATACTCCGACGTAAGGCAGCCCGAGCGTGCTTTTGATTTCAATGGGAATGATCCCTATGACAAGGCCGAAGCTGAAATTGACCACGAACCAGATGCTCGATAGCCTCAGGACGGTGGCGCTGGTGATTGATTTTCTGATGAGCCTGAAGGGATTCAGCACCTGTTCCGCCTTTATATCCTTCAACTTGAAAAGCAGCAAAAAGGCGACAAAGGGGAAAAAAGAGAAAACCAAAAATGGTTCTTTGAACAGGAACCGATCAACCAGGAACCCAAGGATTACAATTCCGAGGGCCGAACCCAAGGACACGATGGAGTTGAAAAATCCAGAATTCGCCCCGAGCTTCCCTTCTTCGCTCGCTCTCACCAGATAGCTGTTGGATCCCGTCCACAAAAGAGAGGCAGCGGCTCCCAGAAGCGCTGAGGAAGAATAAACTGCAAAAACGGATTTAGCCAACAGAGAAACGATGAAAATGGAATAAAACAAGGAACCTGCTATCATACATCTCTTGGCTCCGCATCTTGAAACCAGCACTGCCGCCAGAGGATTGGATAGAATCAAAAAAAGATAGATCAGAATCAAGGAACGGAAGCCTATCTCCGGCATCTGCGCCTCGGAAAAAAAACTGGTTATATATTGCTGGATTCCGTTAAATCCAAAGAAGATTAATAGAAAACTGAGACTCAGTATTCTTATTTCCCTGTTGACAGAGATGTTCATACTTATATATCTGGCGGTGTTTTTTGGACGAAGTTCGAACATTTTTTGAGCAAAACTCCGAATGAT
>CAYVNG010000017.1:0-6054 GCA_964452875.1 uncultured Candidatus Saccharibacteria bacterium | reverse complement strand
GCTTCAGCCAGCCCTTCCAGCGGATGCGCTCCTCTTGATTCCGTTGACTTTCAAGCTTCCGTTTCCGGCACCGCTGACGGCAGCATCACATATTTCTTCGACTGCAGGAACGACGGAGTCTGGGAGAAGGTATACACAACGAGCAATAGCTCTTACACTGCCTACGACCTTTGCAACTACAGCAATCCCGGCACCTATTACGCCAGAGTGAGGGTTGAAAGGGACGGCTTGGTTGCAGAGAGGACAGTAAGCGTTAACGCCAATTCTTGCACTTCCAACGCTTACTTGTCGGTTGAAAAGGAAATAAAGAACCTCACCAAGGGGACTTCCTGGCAGCAGAATGTTTCAGCCTCTCCTTCAGATATGCTTTCTTTCAGAATAAGGATTTCCAGTTCCGGCAGCCAGAGCCTTTCTGGCGTGAGACTGGAAGACATCCTGCCTTCAAAGTTGAACTACGAAGACAATCTGACTATAGACGGATACACTTCCACTGGCAGCATCTCCAATCTGTATTTGGGATCAATTTCTTCATATCAGACAAAGGAGATAGTCTTTGACGCGAGAGTCGCCTCATCAGGCAGCTTTGGCTCCGGGACCACGAACATAGTCAACTATGCCAGGGTTACCGCCAGCAACGCGGACGAGAGGTCTGATTCGGCCATGGTGACCGTGACCAGAGGGTCTTTTTCCGAAACAGATATTGAGGTGCAGAAGACCGGAAGGAACCTGACCGACGGAGAGCAGACCTGGAAAGATTCTGTTATCGCCGAACCCGGGGATGTCATCGAGTTCAGGATAGTGGTATCTAACGATGGCGACACCATTGCAGAGGACGTGTTCTTGAGCGACATTCTGCCTGCCAACATCAGCTATCTTGGAAGCCTGACTTTGAGCGGATCTTCAATAAGCGGAAACATAGTCTCCGGAATCCAGATCGGGGATATAAGCTCGGGGAAGAAAAAGACCGTCATCTTCAGGGCGATTGTGGCTTCAAAGGAGTATTTCAACTTCGGAAGCAACATACGCACCAACTTCGCTACCGCTTCTGGAGCCAACTTCGGAAGCATAAGCGATACGGCCACGGTGGACGTCAGGAAGCAGGAAATCAAAGGCGCTACTGACGTGGTGACCGGAGTGATGGATCCTTTGCAGTTCGCAGCCGTCATTTCACTCATGCTTTCCTTGCTTTTCTTAGCAGTCCAGAAAGTCTTTCTCAAGAAAAGTCCGGTCTTAGCCAAGGTTTCAGAAAAGTGCCGCCAGCTGAGATCCTATCTTTTCTCCAATTAAGTTAAGGAAGCGTTTGAACTGAAAAGGGGCTGAAGCCCCTTTTCAGTTTGCATAAAGATATCCACATCCAAAGTGGTTGACTTTGGTTTTGGCGTGGGATAGAATGGAACCGTAGTGGTGAACTGTGGAAAACTATGGGGATAAGTAATCCCAACTGTGGATAACTCAGATGTTTATAGGCGAATACATATATTCTATAGACGATAAGAAAAGACTGGCCATACCTAAGAATTTCAGGCCGTCTTTGGGAAAGAAAGCTGTCATTACCAGGGGGCTTGATTATTCCCTTGTCCTTTATCCTTTTAACGAATGGGAAAAAGTGGCCAAAAAACTTGAAAGCCTTCCCAATTCCCAGATGGACGCCAGGGGATTCACCAGGATGATGCTGTCAGGAGCGGTGGAAGTCCAGCTGGACAAACTCGGCAGGATACTGATTCCCGATTATCTCAAGGAATACGCTTTTTTGAAAAAGAACCTGGCCATTATAGGCCTTTCCAATAAGATCGAAGTCTGGGCGAAAGAAAGGTGGAGCGAATACAAGCAGAAAATGGAAAAGGAAGTTGGGAATGTGGCCGAGCGTCTGGGCGAAATGGGAGTTTAAACAGATGCACCTTCCGGTCTTGAAAAAAGAAGTCATTGATTATCTGGACCCAAAGCCGGGTGAAATCTTCATAGACTGCACTGTCGGAGAAGGGGGACACGCTTGTGCGATATTGGAAAAGATCGGTCCTGAAGGAAAGCTGCTGGGGATAGACAGGGATCCCGAAATACTGGAAAACCTTAAAAAGAGAATAAGCGACAAGAGAATGGTCCTGGCCAGGGGAAATTTCGCTGACCTGAAAGAAATCGCTGAAGATGCGGGTTTCGAGAATATTTCCGGGATACTGCTGGACCTGGGGTTCTGCACCTGGCATATCGAAGAAAGCAAAAAAGGATTCAGTTTTCTGAAAGACGAGGTTCTGGATATGAGATACTGTCCTGGCGAAGGAATAACGGCAAAGGATATTCTGAACAGCTGGGAGGCCGGGGAAATAGAGAGGATCCTGAAGCTTTACGGGGAAGAAAGATTCGCCAGAATTATTTCCGAAAGGATCACTGAAGCGAGGAAGAGAAAGGAGATTAAAAGCACGTTCGAATTGGCAAGAATAATAGAGGGGGCGGTCCCGTCCTGGTATCGCAAGGGGAAGATCAACTGCGCGACCAAAACATTCCAGGCTTTGAGGATCTGCGTGAATGAAGAGCTTGAAAATCTTGAGAAGGCTTTGCCTCAGACTATAAGCCTTCTGGGAAAAGGAGGAAGGATGGCAGTCATTTCCTTCCATTCCCTGGAAGATAGGATCGTCAAACGGTTTTTTATCGCTCAAGCCAGGAAAGAGGCTCCTTTGATAAGGATATTGACCAAGAAGCCTGTCGCAGCCCAAAAGGAGGAAGCAAGGGAGAACCCAAGGGCCAGGTCAGCCAAATTGAGGGCGGCAGTGAAAATAAGCTAAAAAAATGGCGTTCAAATCCAAGAAAAATATTTTGTCCTTGCCTGCACCCGCTTTCAAGATGAAGGCTTTTTGGATTCTTGGTTTTTCCGTTGTTTCATTCCTGCTCTTTCTCTACGTTTTCCAGTTTGACCGCATGACCAAGGATTCTTTCCTGATATCCGACCTCAGCGTCCAGGCCAAAGAAGCATCGGAGAAGAATCTGGAGTTGGAGAGCAGCTTCTTTGAGAACGAATCCCTTAATGCTGCAGAAGAGCTGGCAAGAAGCTCCAATTTCGAGGATGTGGAAGACGTGAAATATATAAGAGTGATCGGGAGCGCGGTTGCGGCAAAGCTGGATTATTAATATGAAAGAACCGAGAATCAGTCTTGCCATCGTTCTATTCTTTCTCGGGGGAGCGGCTGTCACAGGCAAGCTCTTTTTTCTTCAAGTAGTCAATTACGATTTTTACAGCGCCCTGGCCGAAGGGCAGCACAGCTTTTTTGAAAATATTATCGGGGACAGGGGAGAGATCTTTTTACAAGACAAGTTCGGCGAAACCAGGCCCTTGGCCTCAAATATCAGTTCTTCCATCTGTTTTGCATCCTTAAATGAACTGGAGGAAGCAAAAGAAACGGTCTCAAAGGTGAGCCAAATCCTGGGCATGGAAGAGGACGCTCTTTCAAAGAAGTTTGAAGAATCCCTTTCCAATTTTTTGGTCATAAAAGAGGATCTGACCGACGAGGAATCCTCTTTGATCAAAGAAGCTTCCTTGGCAGGCATCTATACTGCCGAGCAGAAAAAAAGGAATTACCCTTCTAATGATTTTGCTTCTCACTTGACCGGGTTCGTGAACAAGGACGGCGAAGGCCAGTATGGAACAGAGCAGTATTATGACGAATTGCTGAGCCCGGAATCCCTTTTCCTTGAGGGAGAAAAAGGACCAGCCGGATATTTTTTTCCGGGGCAAGAGGCCATGCTCAAGGGAGCCGACATTTTTCTGACCATAGATTACAATATCCAGTTTCAAGCGGAAAAGCTTCTGGATTCCGCTAAAGAGAGTTTGAGTATAGATAGCGGTCAGATCATAGTCATAGAGCCGCATACAGGCAAGATTCTGGCTTTGGCCAGCCTTCCTAGCTACGATCCCAACTTTTATGCTTCCGAGGAAATGGGGGATTTCGTCAACGGGGCCATTCAGAAGCTTTTCGAGCCGGGATCAGTCTTGAAGGCCCTGACCATGGCATCGGCCATGAATGAAGGAGCAGTCACGCCCAATACGACGTACAACGACGCAGGATATGTCGAGGTCGGCGGCCACAGGATCGAGAATTATAATCAAAGAGTCTACGGAGAAGGAGTGACCATGACCGAGGTTCTTGAGAAATCGATCAACACCGGGGCGATGTTCGCAGAACAGGAGCTCGGCCATCAGAAGTTCCTTGAATATCTTGAGAAGTTCGGCTTGTTTGAAACGACAGGCATAGATCTTCCGGGAGAATCTTTCTCCGTAAACCAGGAGCTGAAAAAAGGATATGAGGCGGGCTTTGCCACGGCCTCTTTCGGCCAAGGCATCGCCTTGACGCCGATCCAGCTGGTAATGGCTTTTTGTGTCCTGGCCAACGGAGGGGACCTGGTCACCCCGTATGTCGTGGAAAAAATAGTCAAAGGTGATAAAATAACTGTAACGGAGCCGGAAATTAAGGAAGAAAAAGTCATTTCCAAGGAAACTTCTTCCAAAATAACGGCGATGCTGGTGAGCGTGGTGGAAAATGCTTTCAGCAGAAGAGCTCAGATCCCGGGGTACTATGTCGCAGGAAAGACAGGCACGGCTCAGGTGCCGTTGGAAGGGGAATATTCCGACAAAACCTGGCAGAGCTTCATAGGTTACGCTCCCGCTTTTGATCCCAGATTCTTGATCTTGGTGAAGCTGGACGATCCTGAAGCGAAGACCGCCGAATATTCGGCCATCCCCGTGTTCCGAGACCTTGCCAAGTACATAATAGACTATTACCAAATTTCGCCGGACGAATAAACATGGACATAATCTCAAGAATAGTTTCGTCTATCAAAAGCCCGAAGATAATCGCTGTTTCCGGAAAGAGCGCTGATGTCACTGCCGAAGCCGTCTTTTGCGTTTTTAAAAACTACTTTAAATCCTCCAAGACCAAAAACCCCTGCTGGAAGGACGTTCTTTTAGGAAGGGTGATGATAGTGGAAACAGACCTGGGCAACCTTGAGAAGACATCTTTTTTCATCAAGAAATCAGAAAATCCTGTTTTGGTCGCCACCAATTCTGGAGATATTCCTCCTGATCGGCATTTTTTCGACGGGGAGAAGAAGGAAGCTGAGTTGACCTTGAAGCTTTTCGCAGAAATGGCGGGCAGAGGGAGTCTAGTCTTGAACTTCGACGACGAAACGGTGAGGGAAATAAAGGACAAGAGCATCATCCCAACTTTCACTTTCGGCCTCCAGGGAGGGTCCGATCTTACGGCAACCGATGTCTTTTTGACCACCGACCCATTTTTCGGGACCAATTTCAAGCTCAATTTCAAAGGCAGGACCATACCCATCTGGCTGGTGAATCTTTTCGGAAAAGAGCAGATATATGCCGCTTTGGCGGCAGCGGCCGCAGCCGAAATATACGGCCTGAACCTGATCGAGGTTTCCGAAAGCCTTAAAAACTACCGAAGCCTGAAAGGGAGAATGCGGCTTTTGGAAGGGATAAAACAGACTAAAATACTGGATGACACCGAATCTGCCACCCCTTTTTCCATGACCGAAGCTTTAGAGATCATCGGGAAGATTCCTGAAGCAAAACGCAGGATCGCTGTTTTGGGAGACATAATCGGGATCGGAAAATATTCCCCGGAAGCCCATGAAGCCATGGGGGAGAAGGCGGCAAAGAAAGCAGACCTTCTTTTCACTTTCGGACTGAGAGCGAAGTTCATCGGCCAGGGTGCTCTTCAAAAAGGAATGGAAAAGGAAAAAATATTCCAATTCGACACCATCGAGCAAGGTAAAATCAAGCTGCAGGAAACGCTGAGAGAAGGGGATTTTATACTGGTCGACGGGTCAAAAGAAATGGAGATGGAAAAGATAGTGGAGGAGATAAAAAAGCTTTGATTTTTAGCCAAAGGTTTGGTATAAGGAAGTAGGCCCTCATCGTCTAGTGGTCAGGACACCAGACTCTCATTCTGGTAACACCGGTTCGACTCCGGTTGAGGGCGCAATACATTACGGGTTTTTAAAGCCCGTTTTTTTATTGACAAATCAATTTATATATATTATAATATAATC
>CAYVNG010000016.1:0-6576 GCA_964452875.1 uncultured Candidatus Saccharibacteria bacterium | reverse complement strand
TCCTCTTCTTCTTCTTCTTCGCCGGGGACAGGGCAAACTCCTCCTGAACATTGGGCTAACAAGAAGCTGTAGCTTAGAGAAGCTATTTTGTAAGAGAGTTTAGCTTCGCTGTCTGAGATCTCCGATCCTGCGTTTTCAATGCATCCTGGGGCGCACCAACCGCTGGTGCATTGTTCCGGCATCGACAGAAGCTTTTCCACCAGCTCTTTCATTCCTGCCGTTCCCGTCCTCTCCCCCATTTCTTCTTTCTCTGGGTCCAATAATTCGGCCTGAGCAGTGCCGTCTATCTGAACCATTAAAATATCGATCTGGGAGAGCAAACTGGATATTTCCTCTTGGGTTATATATCCTTCCTCTTCTGCCGCCTGGAGCTCGGCAGCCATGTCTTCCCTTTCCGACTCTATCCAGCGCTTGTAGAAAAGGAGCTCTTCTATCTGGTTTACCAGCTCTCGTTGCATCTTTTCAATATTCTCCCTTTCAGGGCAAGGATCTCCGTAGCACTGGATTCCAGCGCACATCAATCCTATACAGTCGCATTGGGGGATGGTATAGCGGCAATCGCATCTTCCGGTGCTTTGTCTGAGGGACGTTGCCGATTTGAAGATGTCTTCGACCAGTTCTTTGATTTTTTTTGAAATCTCTTTTATCCTGCCTGCCGGCGTGGCTTCCGCAGGAGTGGAAATGGTCCCTTCCAAGGCCGGTATCTCGAATTTCTCCAAGCCTGGAACCTTAAGGTTGGTCAGCTGGGGATTGATGTTGTATAGGATGAAGTACGACCCCCCCAGTATCGCCATCCCGAGCAGGCTGGCTATTATCTGGTCTTTGGCTCCTTGCATTTTTTGAGGGCTGCCTGCAGAAGTGAGGTAAAGGAATCCTCCGTACACGAGAAAGAAGAGGGACAGGGCTCCTGCGATCCAGATGGCAAAGTTGAAAATGTATTTGACGTATTCGGGCAAAGACGTGGCCACGGTATCCAAAGACGTCCCTCCTGCTTCAGGATATTCTGCCTCAAGCTCCCTTTGGGCCGAAGCCGGGAAAGAGAGAAAGAGTAGGAAGAGGAGGAAAACCAGACAGAAATATTTATATTTTGATTCTTTCGATTTCATTTTAGTCTTTTATCCTGCAGCAAAAGAAGTTGAAGTCGGTGCAGTTCCCCAATACCTGGCAGCTGTAATTTTTCAGGGTCGGGAAGTCTTCCATACAGACTTCCGAAGCAGCGCAGCTGCAAAGGCTGGGATTCTGGATTATGTTTCCTCCTGGTCCTATCGCGTCTATGCTGCGTTCGCATTCAAGAAAAATCGCTCCCGGGGCCACCTTTTCTTCCGAAATGCAAACATGAGTTCTTTCTTCAAGCTTTTCCAAACTTTCTTTTATCTCAGGTATTCCCTGTTCTATTATGTCTTTTATCTTTTTTTGTATCTTTTCGGCTTCCTTCAGAGTCTCCTGCAGCTTTGAGGCGGCTTTTCTGATTTCTTCGTTAGGGCACGGATTCCCCCTACATGTGCAAGGAGTGCATTCACAGTCCCCTTTACAGCAGCAAATCGGTTTGCAGTTGATTGAAGTGCATTCTGAAACTTTTTGATGCAAAAGATCTATCCCTTCTATCATGTCCTGGCTCACCTGGATGATTTTTTCTATCTCCCCTATCAGTTCGGTGGTGGTAGCCATGGATTTATCAACCAGCTCTCCGAAGGGTATGGGGATAGAGCAGCTCATTTCGGTTTCTTCTTCAGCCAAAAGGGACTGGTCATATATCGATGTCATTTCTTCTATTTCCTCTTCAGACAGGTTCGAAAGATCTTCCATGGCTGAATAGTCTTGCACCGTCCCTCCCACCGCGCAGTAAAAGGAGACAGGGTTGTCCTTTGGGTTTATCCCTTCCCAATATCTCACTTGTTTTACTTTCAAATCCTCTTCGTTTAGATAATAGCCTTTTGAGCTTTCGAACTGGTCGAAAGTCTTAATATTCCAAATGTCGCAGTCGTCCATCAAAGAAACGGATTTTTTCAGCCTGTCTATGTCCAAGTTGAGAGAAAAGACCTCTTTTTCCGCAGTTTCGATCAAAGGCATGAATCCTTCGGTTATATTTTTCCTGTTTGCGGTCTTATTTAAATCTATTTCCGCTCTGACTTGGCAGCAAGGGTCTGATGTGCAGATTTTTCCTCTACAATTATCCACGCATTCTATTTTCCCGTTTTCCAGCTCTTTTTTCTTGCATTCGCCTTCGCATATAGGTTCGGTGCATCCTTGGGGAGGGTCTTCCCCGTAGTTGCATTTGCAACTGCTGACGTTTGACTGCAGACTGGAGCTGATTTGAAAGCTGCTTTCTGACAGTTCAACCAGTCCTTCTCCCATTGCCGATATCCTTTCTAATCTCGCCTGGCCGAACAGATTCTCTTCGATAATCGTTTCCGGGGGTATTTCAACGCTTATCTCAGTAAGGATCTCCGGGTCGAATTCGAATTTCTTGACTTCGGGTATCTCGAACTTTTCCAAATTCGGAACCTTGAATTCGGTCAAGGCAGGGTTGATCGTATTTAAAAGGGCGTACGACCCCCCCAGTATCGCCATCCCGAGCAGGCTGGCTATTATCTGGTCTTTGGCTCCTTGCATTTTTTGAGGGCTGCCTGCAGAAGTGAGGTAAAGGAATCCTCCGTACACGAGAAAGAAGAGGGACAGGGCTCCTGCGATCCAGATGGCAAAGTTGAAAATGTATTTGACGTATTCGGGCAAAGACGTGGCCACGGTATCCAAAGACGTCCCTCCTGCTTCAGGATATTCTGCCTCAAGCTCCCTTTGGGCCGAAGCCGGGAAAGAGAGAAAGAGTAGGAAGAAGAGGACGGCTATGTTTATTTTTTTTGAGAATGATTTCATCTAAAGTATCATCCTGAGCAGCCAAGAAGGGACTACATCGCTCACCACAGGTATCCTTTCTATAATGAAAGGAATGACCATCCCCTGAAGAGGGATTTTGGCGATTGCTGACAGGAGGAACATGAAAAATATTTCCGGAATCCATTCCCAGATCAAGGCTCCCCCCGGTATCAGGTCCAGCAGTTCCATCAAAAAAGCGAAACTGAGCAAAACCACTCCTCCCGGAGTGAGGAGGAGGTCTTTAGGGACTTTTTTCAGCCATTTCCCTTTTGTCTTTAACCCTTTCTTGCCTAATGCCGCTTCTCCTGCTGTCCCTTCGGCAAGGGGTATGTTTTGTTCCTCTCCTTCCATTAAATTCCTTTATTTTTTTTCGCTTCCCTCATCTTCGAAACCTCCTCGGGCGAGGTGGTGATGAACTGGTCTTCTGCATAGGACGCGACAGCCCTCATTAAAACGTGCTTCTGGCCGGCGAAAAACAGCCCCTCCCCTACCGGGGTTTCCAAGAGGATGTTTTTTTCCTCGTCGGTGAGATTGAAGGTCTGTTTCACGGTTTCTATCATCGCCGGGCTCTGCTTCATTAAAATTTGGAGGGCCGAGTTGGTGATTATTGGTTTTCCGTAATCTGACTTCATGAAGTCAACGACGTCCTGGGTGACGGTGGTCACTCCGAGCCAGTACTTTCTGGCCCTTTTTGCCATGCCATATAGGAAAGAGGCCCCGTCCTCGCTTTTCATAATCCACCAGGCCTCGTCTATGACTAGTATCCTTTTCTTGAGTTCGGCCCTGATTTCGTTCCAGACGTACCTCATAATGATGTACATGGCCATGGGCCTCAAGTCGTCTTCCATGTCCCTTATCCCGAATACCACCATTTTATTCTCCATGTCCACGTTTGAAGGCTGGTTGAAGAAATTTGAATACGTTCCGGAAGTGAATTTTTGCAGCTTGGTGACCAGACTGTCGGCCCCTTCCATCGTTTCCAGGACGGATTGGAAATCCTGCATCAAAGGTATATTTTCCTTCCACAATTTGGGATCTGATTCCGGAGTGATGTCTTTCGCTGCGTAAGTTTCAGTAAGGGCCCTGTCAATAATGGCGTCTTCTTCAGGAGACAACCCTCCCAGCATTATCCTTATCAGCCCCACCATGTTGATGATGTTGGATCTCAGCACGTCTTCTGGATCTTCGTCTTCCCTGGGTACGGGGAGGTCGAACGGGTTGATGTGATTTTTTGAGGCCAAAGAAATGTTGAAATATGATCCTCCGACAGCGTCGGACAGGAATCTGTATTCGTTTTCAGGGTCGATTATTATAACGTCCACTCCGGTCATCAAAGACCTAAGTATCTCCAGCTTTATGGCGTAAGATTTCCCGGAACCTGCCACCCCGAAAACGCAAAGGTTGGAGTTCTCCAGACTGAACCTGTCGAATAGGATCAATGAGCTGTTGTGCTGGTTTATGCCGTAAAGGATTCCCTGATTCGAACTCAAGTCGAAGGAGACGAAAGGGAATATGCTCGAAAGCGGGGAGGTGTTCATGGTCGTGTAAACCTGAAGCTGATCTAAGCCGTAAGGAGCGGTGGAATTGAATCCTACCTTCTGCTGGTAAAGGGCGGGCTTTACGTAAACCAGCCTGGATTCCAATATGGATCTTAAATCGGTCTCGATATTCTCAAGCTGCTCTTTGGTGTTCGCATAGACGGTGATGTACACGCCGAGTTGGAACATCCTTTCCTGAGCGGTGATAAGGCTGTCCCTCAGCTGCTCTAGATCCCTGTAGGCTGTTTCGAGCTCCGGGTCCCTGACCAGCCCTTTTTCCTCCTTCCTCATTATTTCGGACTGGACCTCAGTGACTTTCTTTCTCAACTGGTTCAAAATTATGTTCGTTTCCACTGGGTGGAGGAACAAGGAAATATCCATGGGAATATCAAGATTTATCACCGGGGCGAACCATCCCGTGCTTAAATACCTGGGATAAGAGAAGATGAAAAATGTCTTGGCGAACCTTTCCCCGAGCTTTATGAAATTAGAGTTTATCTCTATAGAAGAAGGAGAAATGATGTCCTTCAACCCTATAGAGTCCTCCTCTCTCTGAGGGATAACAGTCTCAGTTTTCTTTTTTCTGGAAAAAGGGATCTTCATATTATTTCCGGAGGCATTTCCGGGTAATATCCGACTTCAGCTTCTTTCGGATGGTAAAGGCTCCATAAAAGTTCTGTCAGCTCCGGAGTCGTGAGAGGGATGGCTGTCAGACCGCACCTTCTCAGCCCCAGACCCAGGAATTCCATCCTCTGCCAGAGCTGGTTTTTGCACCTCTGGAATTCTTCTTCCCCTAAGGCCGAAGCTGCTGTCTCTTTCAGTTTTTTGGTAATGGCGACTTTTTTTGCTTCAAGGATTGAATAAGGGACGACGACATAGAAGCTTTTTGACATTATGGTCCCTTCGCCTATTATCCCGGAGATGAATTTTCTGTATTCTGCGGTTTGAAGCCTTAAAAGCTCGTTAGTCTGCTTTTTTTCTAAGTCTTCAAGTTTGTCCAGGTAGCCGGTGATGTTCAGTTTTTTTGACTGGACCAATATCTGGGTGGAAAAATCCAGGGAATTGAGGAAGTCCTGGAACCTGTAGATTATTGCTTCCTGTTCGTCTGAAGATTTCAAGGCGAAGTTGAGAGAGGATACCATCAATACCCCTCTGAGAGAGTTGTTTTTCAATACCAGAGTCCCGTCTTTGATCTCCTTAATCTCTAAAAAGTCTTGGGTGGAAAGTGCAGCCATGGTTTTATCTCTGTCCTGTTTCTATTTTAGATGAAAGGTTTTTTAACCTGCTTTTAGATATATTCAAGATATCCCCTCTTTCCTTCTCCTTCTTTTTCGGCATGTCAACCTTCATTATAAGCTTAGGAGACACTTTGCTTCTTTTCCAAAGATATATTTTTGAAGAAAAAGAATACTGGAAAAAATCGGCTATAATGAGCGGCAGATCCCTCCCGTTGACTTTTACGAAAGACAATATGAATGTGATTCCCATTATGGCCACGCAGACAACTATAAAGGCGTACAATGGCATAGCAAAATACAAAAGGAAGCATATCCCTCCGGCAACCACCATTACTATGAACTGGCGGAAAGTCAAAGGGCCAAGTATTTTGGCCTGCCTATCTATGAATTTTGGGACTAAATATGGCATGTCATTCTATCGGTTCTCGGTAAGAATCGTTGATGTCTTTTTTTTCATTTACAATTTCATTATTCTCAAAGACTTCTTTTTTTATTATCAGCGCTATTTTTTCGGCATCTTCGAGAGAAACTTCCAGTTTTTCTTTGATCGGCAGGGCTAACTCTTTTTCAGGAGGGTTTTCTGCCCAGTTTTCCCTAATGATTCTTATTATTTTTCCGGAAGGAAGATCGGAAAAATCTTTTACTTCTTTTGAGCCAGAAAGAAAGGCGGAAACCCTTTCTTCTTGCTTTTTTTCTAAACCAAATTCTTTTAAAATTTTAGTTATGACTTCCTTTATTTTTTCTGCATTTTTAGACAATTGTTCTTCTATATAATCACTTTGCGCCATGGTTTTTTTAAAATTAATTTATGCCCAGCGGGTATCTTTAGCCATATCATTAACTGCATTTGATAAAATGTCATTTATATCCATTTTTTGCTGTTGAGACAGATTTTTTACTGCTGGATTATTCCACCACCCAGACAT
>CAYVNG010000015.1:0-7056 GCA_964452875.1 uncultured Candidatus Saccharibacteria bacterium | reverse complement strand
ATATAATATATATCTATAATAGTCGTCGAATTTTTTCGCCAATCTCGTGAAGATACGGTGGAAGGATAAATAAGAGGGAAAAATTCCACCACGGTCGAACAGAGAAGGAGGTGGCGCACCACAAACGCGGTCACTTCTCTTTTTCATGAATTTCTGCTAAAATAAATTCAAATTTAGTTGCATAAATACACCGTTCCTTTATCCGACAAAATTGATATAATGGGAAATACGCCGCGGTAGCTCAGTGGTAGAGCACATCTCTGAAAAAGATGGGGCCGCCAGTTCGATCCTGGCCCGCGGCACATAGCTGCGGGAGTAGCTCAGTGGTAGAGCGTCTCGTTGCCAACGAGAAGATCGCGGGTTCGATCCCCGTCTCCCGCTCCAAGATTTGGCTTTCGGGAATTTCTGACAAAACAGTTTAAGTGCTCCACATATTGACTAAAAACACTTTCCATAGTATAATATCATAACCCTCAAAAGGGTTTTTTAGGTGAAAAACATGAAAAGCAACAGACGGATAAAGATAATATTGTCAGCCATGGCAGGCGTTCTGCTCGGGTCTTTCTTCGGAATCGGCATTCTGCTGGGCCTCATCCCTTATCTCCAAGGCCTCCAGGAAGCAGAGATTCTGACTCAGGAAAGCCCTTCTTTAAGCATGCCCACCATCGGGGAAAACACCCTGGTGGCGCTTTCTTCCCCTCCGGACGTGCAAGTGGCGAAAAGCATCCAAGCGGTCATAACCGGGTATTCCAGCCTAGCCAGCCAGACCGACGACACGCCCTTCATCACGGCTTCGGGGACTCAAGTCAGGGACGGCATCGTGGCCAACAACTATTTTCCCATAGGGACGAAGATAAGGATTCCTTACCTGTTCGGGGACAAGGTCTTCACCATAGAAGACAGGATGTACTGGGAAAAAAGCAACTACCACATCGACATATGGTTTCCAAGCTATATTGAAGCTATGAATTTCGGCAAGAAGACGACCTACGTTGAAATACTGGGAAATTAATTTTTATCCAAGCAAAAACGCCTTAACGGCGTTTTTGCGTTTATTCTGTTTATTAGAAAATTTTGCTATCGGTGCCCGGAGTGGGACTCGAACCCACAAGAGCAAAGCCCAAAGGATTTTAAGTCCTTCGCGTCTACCAGTTCCGCCATCCGGGCATGTTTGAGGCCTGGGCGGGAATTGCACCCACGCATAACGGTTTTGCAGACCGTTGCCTTGCTGCTTGGCTACCAGGCCAGGAAAAATCAAAAGAGCTCCCCCTCTTGAAAATTATTCTATCATTTTTATCACTTTTTTCAATACTTCCCCTATGGTTCCTTCCTGCTTGAAGCCGGCCGCGTAAGGATGGCCCCCTCCCCCGAATTTCCTGGCCACAACGTCGACTTTCTTATTTTTAAAGGGCTCTGATCTCAAAGACCCCCTGATTTTTCCTTTCTCATACTCGACCAGGAACAAAGCGTAGTCGCAGGTGGATTCTTTGGAGATGATCGACGAGGCTCCGCTTATTTCCAATGCCAGGTTGGGGTTGATTTTCAGGTCTGCAGCCGAAACCCAGGAATAGACGAGATTCTTTCCGGGTATAGTTCTCGCCCTTGAGAGTATTTTGCCGAAAATATTGGCTGATCCCGGGGAAGGCAGGACTCCTGAAGAAAGCGTCTTGGAAACGATGTCTTCCAAAGACATGCCGCAGGACAAGAGATCTGAAGCCGCTTTTAGCGTTTTGGACCCGGTGGAAACGTGGGAAAAGCATCCTGTATCGGCGGCTATCCCGCAAAGCAGACAGACAGCCGTCTCTTTGCTTATCTCCGCTTTTGCAGGCGGATTCTCTTTCAGCCAGAAATATATCATTTCCGCGGTTGAAGAAACTGCCTGGTCGACTATCCTGACCTCCCCTCTTTGGTCTCCTGAATGGTGGTCTATAGTGATCATGGATTCTTCGGAGACAATGCCATCCGGAAGCTTCAGCCTTTTGAAATCCCCATAGTCGAGCAACAAGGCTGCTTCAAACTCAGGCTGTTCCGCCAACTCGCTTTTGATCTCGAAGAATCCCGGCAGAAAGCTGAATTTCTTGGGAACAGGGTCTGCAAAAAAAACTACGGGGGAGAACCCCGAATTTTTCAAAAAAAAGCTCAAAGCCAGAGCGGACCCGACGGCATCGGCGTCCGGATTCTCGTGACTCGCAATCAGTATATTGTTTTTTCCTGAAAGGAGTAGATTGACTCGATCGAATTGTCGAGAAAAGTCATCCATTTTCCTGCCTGTGAATTTTTTCTATAATCTCTTCTATCTTGGCCGCTTCCGCGTTCTGCTTCTCTTCAACGAATCTTATCTTCGGCACGATCTTCATCCTCATCCTTGAGTTCAGCAATTTCTGGATGAAAAACGACTTCTCTTGCAGAAAAACAGCTGTTTTCTCGTCGTCCGGAATGGTGGCCACGTATACTTTGGCCTGTTCGAGGTCAGGAGAAACGTTCACCCTGGTCAGAGTGACCAGAATGTTGCTCGGGAAATTGACGTTCCTTAAAATTATCTGGGAAAGCTCTTTTTTTATCAACTGGCTTATCCTTTCAGTTCTCCGGCTCATATTCCTTTAAAGCTCGGCTTTCTTCCTTTCTTCGACGTAAGACTGGAGTATGTCCCCTTCTTCTATTTTCACGTCGCCTTCGAAAAGAAGCCCGCATTCCTGGCCTTTTATCGCCTTGTCCGCCGCTTTCTTGTCCTTCTGCAGGCTTATCATCCTGCCCTTGCCGACCGCTTTCTCTTCGCCACCGGCTGAACGGATCACTTCCAATTTCGTGGACGGCTTTATCTCCCCTTCGATGACCTTGCCTCCGATTATCTGCCTGTTTTTTTCAGTCTTGAACACCTCCAGAATCTTCATCCTCCCCAGGTCGGTTCTCTCCACTTCCGGTTCAAGGTATTTTTCCATCAAATTGCGGACCGCCTGAAAAAGGTCGTAAATGACATCGAACACTATCACGGGCACGTTCTGGCTTTCAGCCAGAATCTTGGCGACCGGATTGGTCTTGACCCTGAATCCTATTATTTTGGCCTTGCTCGAACTTGCCAACTTGATATCCTCCTGGGATACTTCCCCTGCTTCCGCCTTCAATATCCTCAAAGCCACCTTTTCCTGGGGAAAGCCTTTTAAAACGCCTTCTATGGCCTCCAAAGATCCCTGGACGTCCGCTTTCACGATGAGGTTCAAGACCTTCTGCCCTTCCTGGGCCGTTACAACCTCGATATCCTTTGTCTTTTTCAACTCGATCTGGACGTACTCCCGGGCTGATTCTTCTGTTTCAAAAACTTTTATCTTCTCCCCTACTGCAGGGACGCCGTCGAATCCGACGACGAGACAAGGAGTCGAAGGGAAGGCCTGTTCAATCGGATTCTTCTGGAAATCTTCCAGCATCTTCACTTTGCCGGTGACAGAAGCTGAACTGATGATGTCCCCTGTTTTCAAAACCCCGTTCCTCACCAGAACCGTGGCCATGGGACCGCTTTTAGAATCGAGATAGGATTCGATGATAACTCCTTCGGCAGGAGCTGAAAAATCCGCAACCAGGTTTTCCATCTCAGCCACCAGCAAAATCATTTCCAAAAGGTCATGCAGCCCCTGCCCGGTCTTGGCCGAAGTCTCAACCACTGGGATTTTCCCGCCCCACTGTTCCACCAGCACCCCCTGCTGGTCAAGCTCCCTCCTCACCCTGTCGAGATCGGCTGAAGGCTTGTCTATCTTGTTGAAAGCGACGATCATGGGAATGCCTGCTTTTTTGACAAAAACAATGGCTTCCTTGGTCTGCGGCTTCACCCCTTCGTCAGCGGCCACCACCAGAATGGCGATGTCGGCCACTTTGGATCCGCGTGACCTCATGGCCGAAAAAGCCTCGTGCCCCGGGGTGTCCAAAAAGGTTATCTTCTTTGCTTCCTTGGAGCCTTCTGAAGCGTGCTCCACCTGGTAGGCTCCGATGTGCTGGGTGATGCCTCCTGATTCTTTCTCGGTTATTTTTATTTCCTTTATCTTCTCGATCAGGCTGGATTTGCCGTGATCGACATGTCCTAAAACGACCGCCACCGGCGGCCTGGACCTGATATCTTCTTTTTTACTGCCGGTCTTTTTTTCTGCCATAATCTTTTTTTATATTTTCCTTCCCTGCGCTTTTGAAATGGCTTCTTTTTCTTCCTTTGACAAAGCATAAGTAGAATTTCCATTCTCTACCGGCTTTGCATACACTCTGTTGCACTCCCTTAAATAATGGCTGGTTATGACCACACCGTTGTCATTTCCGTCAAGCAATGCCACAGAAAAACTCTGCTCTCCTCCGACGCCAGGAAAAGGGTTGAATCTGACTACGCCCGCCTTCTGGAAGTTCGATCCGTTCTTCTTCTCAAGGGCTTCCAATCTAAAACTCAGATCGTCGATCCTCAAGCCGAGCTTTTTGATGATGGCCGCTACCTCTTCTAAATCCTTTGGCATTTCTTTCTTTTTCCTTAAAAACTTGAACATGTTTTTTGGCGGTGGGGGTGAGATTCGAACTCACGATCCCCGTAAGGGGATACCGCATTTCGAGTGCGGCGCTTTCGTCCTCTCAGCCACCCCACCTTGAATTAACTTTTATTCTTACCATTTTACATTCAAAGTGTCAAAAATCAAAGGTCAGAGGACTGGAAAGTCGTTGTCCCTGGATACAAAAGAAGGAAGGAGAAACGGAGCTTTGCTCCCAAAAAAGAAAACCAGGCTGTTGATGACGCTTCCTTTGATCATTCTCGGGGCAAAGAACCTTTTCGCTTCTTTCCTGTATCCTTTGAATGACGGGAAATTCTTGAGAAGAATGTCGGCCGCTGTCAGCCCCCATATTATCCCTCCCCCGCTCCAGGGCTTGGTCAGGCCGGCAGAATCCCCGCAAAGGGTTATTCTTTCTGATTCGGGCAGGATCAAGCCTTGGGGGACCAAGGCCGTTTTCGTTTCATATATTTTATTCCTTATTCCCGATTCTTCGCACAATCTGCCGAAAAAGCCGCTCACAGATTCGATTTTCCCGATTGCCCCGTATTCAAGGCAACTACGCCTTGGAATCTTCCAGCAAAACCCTTTTTCAATTGGCCATGCTTCTACTTCGTCTTTTTGAAAAGACTCCTTTTGGGGAAAGCAAAAAGCCTGGATCCCCAGCCTGAAAAAAGGTTTTTCAAGATTCAAACTGCTTCTTATGGAAGAAAGCGCGCCGTCGCATCCCACCACTCTGTCAAAGCCGCAGGGAGCTGCTTTTATTTTCTCGCCAAAGCGTATTTCCGCTCCGGCCTTCAAGACTTTTTTGTAAAGGATATTATCAAGGACTTCCCTTTTCACTGCGTAATGGATCGGCTTGAAACCGAGCCTGATTGTCCTTTTCGGAAAATGAATCAGGCAACGGTTGACCTTCTTCTCAATAGCTGAATCGGGAAGATCGACGAATTTCTTGATTCTTTCTGAAATTAAACAAGAACAGGCCTTTTGACCTATTCTTTCATTTTTTTCGAAGACGACGACCTTATGCCCTTTTTGGGACAATTTCCAGCCAAGATATAATCCGATTGCTCCTGCTCCTATAATCGCCACTCTTAATTTCATGGGTTTTTCATCCATAGAATGAATTTAACATTGCCGGCCCCCTCTTTCAAGCTGATTCTTGACTTTGGGTCGCCAAATGATACCATCAAAATGTAATTGGGGGGCCCGTAGTATAGAGGCAATACGCGTCCATGGCATGGATGAGTCCGGGGTCCGATTCCCCGCGGGTCCACTTGTATCGCCTATCTTAAATCGTCCGGCAAGATGAAATCAATTTCAAAAACGGCATAGTGCCGTTTTTTTGTGTCCCCGGCAGGAATCGAACCTGCAACCTAGACGTTAGGAGTGTCTCGCTCTGTCCGGTTGAGCTACGGGGACGTAATACGGCTGTATTATACCATTTTATTACCTTTCTTCAATGAGTGTGGTATAATGGAAAAATATGGAAAAATCTCCGATCGTAAAAACGGTAAAGAAAGTGATGCCTGCCGTGGTCACCATCACCATTTCAAAATACCTCCCGATATTGAAGAACCCTTTCGGGCAGCCGCCCGAAGAGGCAAAGGACGTCTTTTTGATGCCGAACGAGAAGAAGCAGATAATGGTCGGAGGAGGGTCAGGTTTCATCGTCGACTCCTCTGGAGTAATATTGACCAACCGCCACGTGATTGAAGACCCAAAGGCAAAATACGTCATTGTTCTTGAAGAAAAGGAATACGAGGTGAATGTTCTGGCTAAAGACCCCATAAACGACGTAGCCGTCCTGAAGATAGACGGAAAGAAGCTTCCGACCCTGAAAATGGGTAATTCCTCAAAACTGGAACTGGGCGAAACGGTCATTGCCATAGGGAACGCCTTGGGAACCTTCCAAAACACGGTTTCAAGAGGAGTCGTCTCAGGATTAAGCAGGGAAATTACTGCTTCCGGAAATATCGACGGCAAAATTCAAAGACTCAGGGGGCTCATCCAGACGGACGCAGCCATTAATCCTGGAAACTCAGGCGGCCCGCTGGTGAACGCCAAAGGGGAAGTGATAGGGATAAATGCAGCCATGATCTTCGGGGCGGAGAATGTCGGGTTCGCCATCCCAATAAACACGGCCAAAAAAGACCTCCAGGATATTAAAAAATACGGGAGGATCCGCTGCCCTTTCTTGGGGGTCAGATACCTTCTTTTGAATAAGGAGATAAAGGAGAAATACAACCTTTCCAACTGCGAGGGAGCCTTGATAATCTCAGAACTGGCTCCTGACGGCCAGGCCATAATCCCGGGAAGCCCGGCCGAAAGAGTGGGGCTCAAGGAGGGAGACACGATAATAAAAATAGAGAACGAAACAGTATGCCAGAAAAACCCGGTGGAAGACATCCTTCAAAAGCTGAAAGTAGGGCAGATGGTTAATGTGAAGATAATAAGGGACAAGAAGGAGATGGATTTGAAGGTGGAAGTCGGAGAAAAATAGCTTTTAAAAAACGGCCCGTTTTGCGGGCTGTTTTTAAAT
>CAYVNG010000014.1:0-7084 GCA_964452875.1 uncultured Candidatus Saccharibacteria bacterium | reverse complement strand
TAAGTAATAATAAAAAAAATATTTTCTTCATTATAAAATTTATAAATAAATAATTTAGATTAAAGATTATTTAAAACCAGGTTCCAACATCGTTCCATATCGACAGCAGATTGTAAGAGCCTTTACTTGACAAAATATTTTTTATTATTATAGTATAATTACAAATTTGCCGATAAACACAGGAGGCATGCTTTGAAGAACAGAATGGTTTCCATAGTAGGGCTGGACAAGGCGGCGGTGTTGGCAGTTCTCTATAACCGAGCCCTGACCGGAGGCATGGGTTTCATGCAATATGATCCTAGACCCATGACAGTGGAGCAGGCCAGAGAGATTCTCCGTTCTTTCGAGGGGGCAGCCAAGAAGTTCTTTTTCCGGAAGATCGAGAAGCAGTCTTCTGTCATTCGTATCTACTTCGACTACATTGCCGGAAGAGCAATGAAGGTCGACCTCACCAGTGACGAAGAGTTCGACGCCAGCACATACGATGAACCTTGTTACAACGGAGACGGGGCTGCAGAGGATGCCATCAGAAGCCTGAGAGAAACGGGAGATGTGAATTCGTCTACCATTCAGGCAGCTCAACTGGTTGGTTTCCTTGCTGCTGTCAAAAGAACCAGGAAACAACTTCACGAAGAAACCGAGCCTACTCGAGATGTCGAGATACCAGGCTTGGGTTTAACCAGAGTCGTCAACCTCGGCCTCAATGACGTAGCAGACGTGCTTGGATCGAAGATTGATGAAGCTGAAAAGCGCGTGCGCGGCGACAAATAGCTTCCTCACAAGTAACGTGCATAAGGAGGATACGATGTTTGGAAGAATAGTCCGTTGGTTGAGAAGGAAGATGCACCTTTGTATCTGTACACAGAAATGTGATTGCCAGAATCCGCCTCCAGATAATTGGGACGGGAAAGACGGAGCATGGGGCATCAGCAATGAATGTCCCATACATAACCAGAATCCGCTTCCCAACCCCGATTGTCCAGTTCATGGAGTATCATCCTGGCATGATCGGAAAGGAAACTGTTAACGGTTTCTAGGAATCAATTCGAGGCTCATCAGATGATGAGCCTCGTTTTTTTGGATTGAAATTTATTATTTTAACTCAATCATTTAATTAAGCAGGTTCGAATTTTGTCCCGGATTTGAATTACTATTGACAAAATATAAAAAAGATGTAATATATGAATATCCTACTACTACACCTGAGGAGGTGGTATGCGAAAAGTTGCCAGTATCACTTGTTGCGTAAACTGCATCTGATCCGGCGCCCGGCCTACGGATATCCATCTTTGGAATTCGTGGGCGAGGGGGTCTCAACGAAAAGAGACCCCTCATTTTATTATCATATTGTCTTTTGACAAAGTGGCATCTTTTATGCCATAGTATTGCATAACTGAGGAACAAAGGAGGTGACCAGGTGAGAAAGGTCAAGAATATAGATTTCGCCCCGGACAAGCAAAAGTTGTATATGAGGCTCAGGCTGAATGCTACCTTCTTGGCCAGGATCGTTTTCGAGAGATCAGAAGGGAAGGCAAGGAAGAGAAACGAGATAGGCCAAAAAGCTCCTGACTGCTGTGAGTTTCCTGGAGAGAACGGCTTTTTCATCTGTCAGTGCGGCAAGCATCTTGTCTATGTCCACGATACAGAAGACAGCATGCTGAGACAGATAGTCGAATTGCCAGAAAGCCTTATTGTAACTCTTCCTCGGTGATCTAAGGTGGCATAAAAGAGGAAGTTGAAAAGATGGATATTGCTTTTGTGGCTTGTCTTACAGGTAGTCTAAATGAAGCAGGGGCGGTAGAGTTCCGCCCTTTTTTTGTTGATAAAATCTATTTTATATTAATGAAAATAAATCGTCAGACAAGCGGTTTTTTTTGGTATAATGTCCTATTGACAAAATGGTTTTTTGTATGCTATAATATTCTGTCAGACAGGAATGAATAAGGAGGTAATCACGTGAAAAAGGTCAAGAACACGGTCTTTCTTGGCAAACCGGGGAATCTTCGGAAGAGAATCAGGTTTGCAACCACATTCTCGGCCAAAATCATTTTCGAAAGGACCGAGATGTGGATGGACGGTTGCACCGTTTACCGGAAGAAGATAGGCAAGAGTTCTCCTATTTGCTGCCATCCGAAACCGGAAAGCAAAGGGTTGTTCATCTGCGATTGTGGGAAACACCTCGGATTTCTTGACGGAGGAGAAGAATACATAACTAGAGTGATCGTCGAATTGCCAGAGAGCCTTATCACGTTTTCTCCTTGACTCATAAAAGGTGGCGGGGCTCAAAAAGAGTAAAGAAGCCAGCACGCTTCTACCTCCCGCTAATATTCCTGAATAAGCGTCTGAGAGAGGTTCGTTCAGGACAAGAAATCGCCAAACAGGCGGTTTTTTGTTAGAATATGCAAAATGGATCTTGATCTGAAGAAATTGAATAAGGAGCAAAAAGAAGCGGTTGTTCACGAGAAGGGGCCTCTTTTGATAGTGGCCGGGGCAGGAACCGGCAAGACCACGGTTATAACCCAAAGGATAGCCTATCTGATCGAAAAAGGGCTGGCAGAAGCAGACGAGATCCTGGCCGTCACTTTCACGGAAAAGGCTGCCGGAGAGATGGAAGAGAGGGTGGACAGCCTTCTGCCTTATGGATACGTGGATTTATGGATTTCAACTTTCCATTCTTTCTGCGAAAGGGTCTTGAGGGACCACGCTTTGGATATAGGCCTGCCGGCCGATTTCAAAGTGCTGGACGAGACAGCAGGTTGGATACTCATCCGCCAGAATTTGGACAAGTTCAATCTCGACTATTACAGGCCCTTGGGGAATCCGACCAAGTTCATCCAGGCTCTCATCTCCCATTTTTCCCATTGCAAGGACCAGGAGATATATCCTGAAGACTATCTGAAATACGCAGACGAGCTCAAGACAAGGGATGATTTTCCGGAAGGGCAGGAGCAAGAAAGGATAAAAGAGGTGGCTGGCGCCTATCACGCCTATCAGAAGCTTCTTTTGGATAACGGCTACCTTGATTTCGGGGATCTCATCAACTACTGTCTGAAGCTTTTCAAGAAAAGGCCCTTGATACTGGAAAAGTACAGAAAGAAGTTCAAATACACGCTGGTTGACGAGTTCCAGGACACCAACTGGTCCCAGTACGAGCTCATCAAGACCTTGGCTGCTCCGGCAAACAACCTTACCGTCTGCGCGGACGACGACCAGGCCATTTACCGCTGGAGAGGGGCTTCTTTCTCCAACATCCTCCAATTCAAAAAGGATTTCCCTGATGCAAAGCAGATTTCCCTGGTCAGGAATTACAGGTCGGTCCAAAGCATCCTGGATCTGGCTTACGGATTCATCAAGGCCAACGACCCTGACAGGTTGGAATTCGTGAACAAGATTGACAAGAAGCTTGTAGCGGAAGACAAGGGCAAAGGGGAGATTGAGCATATAAGGGGAAAGGACGCGGAAGAGGAGGTGAAAAAGACGATAGAGAAGATATTGGACATCTTGAAAAGGGACAAGGAAGCCAATTTCAGCGACATTGCCATTCTGGTAAGGGCCAACAACACGGCATCGTCTTTCGTAAAAGCCTTGGAAAGGGCAGGACTCCCTTACCAGTTCTTGGCCTCAAAAGGCCTTTATTCAAAGCCTGTTATCCTGGACGTCATTTCTTATTTCAAGCTTTTGGACGACTACCACGAGAGCGCGGCCGCTTTCAGGGTCTTGAACCTTCCGTTCCTGGGCATGCCCTACGAGGATCTGCTGAAGCTGACTCTTTATTCAAGGAAGAAAGCAGAATCCTTATATGAAGCGATGGGAGAGGCGGTTTTGATCCCCGGCCTTTCAGAAAAAGCTAAAGAAAAGATCAATTTCATCCTGAGCCTTATTAAAAAGCATACGAGTTTGACCCGGGAGAGCTTGGTTTCCGGCATATTCCTTGCCTTCCTGAACGATTCAGGGTATCTGAAGCATTTGGCAAAGAAGAGCGACAAGGAGCAGCTTGACGTTTTGAACCAGTTTTACAGGCGTATAAAAAGCTTTGAAGAATCGTCTTTAGAGCCTGTCTTGAGGAACTTCATGGAAGAGATGTCCTTTGAGATAGAATCCGGCGGGGAAGGAAAGCTTGAGTTCGATCCTGAACAGGGGCCGGACGTCATCAGAGTGATGACCATACACGGAGCCAAGGGGCTTGAATTCAAGTACGTGTTTTTGGTCAACATGGTGGATAAGAAATTCCCGACCATAGAAAGGAAGGATCTGATCGAGCTTCCCGACGAACTTATCAAAGATATAAAGCCGGAAGGGGACGTCCATCTGCAGGAAGAGAGGAGGATCTGCTATGTCGCCATGACTAGGGCGAAAAAGGAGCTTTATTTCACTTCGGCCGAAGATTACGGCCTGGCCAGGAAAAAGAAGCTGTCCCGATTCCTCATTGAAATGGGATACAAGGATAAGGAGGAATTGAAGAAAGGGAAGGAGAAATTGGATTCTGTTTTAAAGACCGATAAGAGATCAAAAAAGAAGGAACAGGTGAATCTTCCCAAGCACTTTTCCTTTTCCCAGCTGGCCGCTTTTGAAAAATGCCCTTTGCAATACAAGTTCGGATTCATCCTCAAAGTTCCTTCCAGGGAAAAAGCAGTGTTTTCCTTCGGAAAGACGATGCACAAGACCTTTTACGACTTTTTGAAGCTGGCCGATGAAAGAGGAAAAGGAGATCAGGCAGACCTGTTCGGGCTGGGGAAAGAGGATAAGAAAGAAAGGTTGAGTTTGGAAGACATGTTTTCCATTTACGAAAAGAACTGGACAGGGGACTGGTACGAGAATAAAAACCAGAAAGAAGAATATTTCAAGCTCGGAAAGAAGATAGCCAAGGATTTTTACCAGGAGTTCGAAAAGAACCCTCCCAGGGTTTTGGAGATCAACGGCTCTTTGGCTTTGGAAATCCCTTTCAATCTGAAGATAGGGGAAAGCACGTTGTACGGAGTCATAGACAGGATAGATCAAAAAGAAGGAGGATCTGTTATTCTCGACTACAAGACCGGAGCTCCCAAGAAAAAATTGGATTCAGAAGACAAGGAGCAGCTGATAATCTACCAGATGGCTTTAGAAGAGGTTTTCAAGGCAAAGCCGGTCGAGCTTGTCTACCATTACCTCAATGACAACAGCAAGGTGTCCTTTCTCGGATCTGAAAAAGAAAAAGAAAAGCTGAGAGAGAAGATCAAAAAGGAGATAAAAGAGATCAAAGAAAGCAGGTTCGAGCCGACTCCTGGCTGGCAGTGCAGCTTCTGCGACTACAGGGACATCTGCGACTTTGCCCAAAGGCAATAACATGGAAAAGGAAATAAAAACGCCAGAGCCCGTCTTCTCGGTTTCAGAGTACATAGAGTTTTTGAACATCAACCTGCAGAAGATAGGGGCGGCCAAGATATCAGGCGAAGTGACCAAGTTCACAATCGCCAGCTCCGGCCACGTGTATTTTTCTTTGAAGGACAAGTCCGGTCAAGGGGTTTTGGACTGCATAATCTGGAAGTACAACTACGCCTTGTGCGGATTGAAGATCGAAGAAGGCATGGAAGTGATCCTTTCAGGATATCCTGACATCTATCCTGCCACCGGCCGCTTCAGCTTCAAGGCTGAGACCATAGAGCTGAAAGGGGAAGGAGCCTTGAAAAAGGCATATGAGGAGCTGAAGAACAGGCTGGAAGCGGAAGGAATGTTCGAAAAGGCGAAGAAGCGCCCCTTGCCTGAATATCCCCAGAGAATAGGAGTGATAACCTCGAAGCAGGGGGCGGTCATTGCCGATTTCCTCAACAACCTCGGGAGCTTCGGGTTCATGATAAAAATGATCGATTCCAAGGTCGAAGGCCAGCAGGCCGCAAAAGACCTTTTGTCCGCCATCAGGACTTTCAGGAAAGAGGACATAGAAGTCCTGGTCATAATGAGAGGAGGCGGGTCTTTGGAATCTTTAATGGCCTTCAATAATGAAATGCTGGTCAGGGAAGTGAGAAAATTCCCTTTCCCGGTGGTCGCTGCCATAGGACACGACAAGGATGTTCCCTTGATGTCTCTGGCCGCAGATGAAATGTGCTCGACTCCGACAGCGGCAGCCACGCTTTTAAGCCGATCCTGGAGGGAGGCAGGCTTCATTATAGAAAGAGCAGAAAGGAATATAGTCGAGCTATACAGCAGGAGATTGGCCAGGATAAGCTCTGTCTTGAATGAATTCGCATACGTCGTCAAAGAGAGATTCGGGACGATCATCCAGGGATTCAAGGAGAATGAGAACAAACTGAAGATGTTCCTGCTCAGGATAAGGCAGGCGATGGATTCTGGGAAGAAAGATCTGGCCGGCTATTCTAAGTCGTTAGGGAAGGATTTTACTTCCAAGCTGGATTCGGCAGGGCAGGCGGTCAAAAGCGCAGAAAAGCTGATATTTTCCTACGATCCTGAAAGGCAGCTCAAATTGGGGTATTGCATCGCCAGACAAGAAGGAAGCGTAATCAAAAGCGTTAAAAATGTTAAAATAGGGGAAAACCTGGATGTCCAGGTTTCCGACGGCACGGTCCGGTCTAAAATTGAAAAGGTAAATAACAAATAAAATTATGGCCAAAAATACGGAGAAAAAAGAGCAGGATCTCACTCGCAATTTAAAAAGGCTTTCGGAAATAGGGGAATGGTTCGAGGACCAGAAGGAAGTGGACATAGAGGAGGGGCTGAAAATGGTGAAGGAAGCGTCATTGCTCATCAAAGCCAGCCGGGAGAGGCTGAAAGCGGTAGAGAACGAGTTTGAGGAGATAAGGAAGGAAATGGACCTAGGTGATGAAGATGATGAGAAAAAGGAAGAATAAAATCCTTAAAAGACAGGATAACGATACAGAACCCATGTTTTTGAGGAATAAACATAAGTTTTTTCCATATAGCAAATTTCAGAAGGCCTTTACCTTATTGGAACTATTAGTCGTTATTACCATTATCGGCATACTTTCAAGCATAGTCATTGTTTCCATGTCTGGGTCCACGGACTCAGCCACAATTGCCAAAGGCAAAGCCTATGCCCAGCAGGTGCATGCCTTACTTGGAGCTAATGCTG
>CAYVNG010000013.1:3077-10017 GCA_964452875.1 uncultured Candidatus Saccharibacteria bacterium | reverse complement strand
CTCCCACGACTATGGCAATGCTGGCGAATGCGACTATGGCAAGCTGTATTACGGCCAGAATGCTTCCGGCTATCCCTCCCATCTTTTCTGAAGTGATGACGCTGAAGTCAGATTCGTCCGCCCCCGCCCTCCTTTTCCTTGTTTTTTCAAGGCTTTCTTTGATATTCTCTGCCGCTTCGTCCAGATCGTACCCTTCCTTTATCTTCACCATGGCCATCTGGGCGGTGCCAGGTTTCTCCCCGGTCAGGTCCTGGTAGACGGGCATGTCAATGAATATGGAAGAATCATCCTGCTGGCTGCCCAAGGAATTCAGTATGCCTGTCACCTTGAACCTTCTCCCTTTTATGGTTATTTCGCTGCCGGGCTTCACTTCTTCTTCAAATATTTCCGTTTCCACCTGGCTGCCGACTAAAAGCTCTCTTTTGCCCGGGGTCGGCCATTCTCCTTTCTTTATGCTCCATCCTTGGAACCTTTCAAGCATTTCTATGCCCTTGTCAAACGACACTCCGCTGATGAAAACCATTTTCCCTTCCTCTCCGTACCTGGCCACCAAAGACTGGTAGGAAGTGGTCAAAACCACGTCCACGCCCTCTGTCCTTTCTATCGCCTCTATATCTTCCTTTTCCAAATCGGCTCCGCTGGTGAACATGGCCATCATATTGGTCAAATCCCCGGGCATGACGAAAATGACGTCCCCCCCGAGCGCCTTCAGCTGGCCGGTGATCGTCTGCTTTATGCCTTCGGAAAGCGACAAAAGGCTTATTATCAAAAACACGCCGATGATGATGCCGACGATGGTCAGCCAGCTCCTCAAAGACCTGGTCTTCAGATTTCTGAATGCTATGTGAAAATATTCGGCGAACTGTTCCATATATTTCAAAAAATCATTTGACGATCCGCCCGTCTTTGATATTCACTATCTCTTCGCTGTATTCGGCCACGTTCGGATCGTGGGTGACGACGATGATGGTTTTACCCTCCTTTTTATGGAAACCGGCCAGAAGCTCCATTATTTTCTTTCCTGTAACGGAATCCAGGTTCCCGGTAGGCTCGTCGGCTATGACCATTTCCGGGTCGTTGGCAAAAGCCCTAGCAATGGCCACTCTCTGCCTTTCCCCTCCGGACAATTCGGCCGGCTGATGGGAAATCCTGTTTTCCAGGCCTACGTCTTTCAGTATCCTTGATCCTTTTTCTTTCCTTTTTTCCTTCGGCGTTTTCTGGAAAATCATTGGAAGCATGACGTTTTCAAGAATGTCCAGATTGGGAAGAAGATTGAATTCCTGGAAAACGAATCCGATGGTATTCCCCCTCAGCTTTGCCAATTGGCTTTCAGAAAGGCTGAGAACGTTTTTCCCTTTCAGAAAAAGATCCCCTTTGGTCGGAACGTCCAAACACCCTATCATGTTGAGCAAAGTGGATTTTCCTGATCCGGAAGGACCCATTATGGAGACAAAAGACCCTTTTTTTATCTCAAGACTCACCCCTTTTAATGCGGGAAGCTCAACCTTGCCAAGCTGATAGATCTTCCATACGTTTTCCAGCTTGATTATCGCTTCTTTTTTCATTGCAGTACCACTTCTTCCCCTTCTTTTAGGCCGGATACCACTTCAGCCAAGTCATTGGTTCCTATCAGCCCTATTCCCACTTCTCTTTCCGAAACAGATCCGTTTTCAAGCGCTTGGACAAAGAATTTATATTCCCGTTCAATCAAGGCGTCTTCCGGAATGACCAGGACGCTTTCCCTGGAATCGGTTTTGATGACTACGTCAGCTGTCATGCCCGGCTTAATTCCCTCAGGGACTTCTTTGAAAGATATTTTGGCTTCGTAATATACTATGCCGTCCTTCATTTTTTCAGCCGGATCCACGATAGAAACCTCTCCTTTAAAAACTTCTCCCGGAAAGGCCACCAATGATATTTCAGCTTCGTTTCCCGGGCTGACTTTGACCACGTCTTCTTCGTACAAATCAAGCTTCACTTCAAAGGAAACGGCCGGCACTATCACGATTAAAAGCTCGCCCGAAATAATGTTTTCTCCCGCTCTTTTCTCAATCTGAGCCACTTCTCCTCTCACCGGAGAAGCCAAATATGCGTCATTAATCTGCTCTTTTAAAAGGGAAACCTGGGCTTCCGCCCTGCTGACCTGGGCCTGGTAAAGATCAACGTCTTCCTTTCTCGGAGGGGAAATGAGTATGGAAAGATTGTCTTGGGCCGATTCCAGGCTTCCTTGAGCGGCCAGAAGAGAAGCTTTCGCCTGGTTGACATTGTAGGAATTCGCTGTTTTTGTTGAAGCAATGGTTTGCCTGGCGTTAACAACGCTGCTCAAGGCGGTGTTGATGTATCCTTTGTGAGTATCCAAAGAGGACTTATCGGTCGAGGAAACCGAATCTTTGTAATTGATTTCTTCGCAAATTTCCCTTATCTCAGACAAGGATCCGTAAATAGCTGAAAGGCTGATTTGAGCTTCATTCAAAGCTTCTTCGGTTTTCTCTTTTTCCAAAGAAGACTTCGCCTCTTCAAAGGATCCTTCCATTTCCGAAACGGCTGCTTTCATATTTTCCGCTTCCTCTGCGACTCGGATGCCTTGCTGGTCGTTTTTGGTAAAGTAGGTTTTTTTCACAAGATCTGCCGCATTCCAGGCGTTGTATGCCTTAAGATAGGCGTCTTGGAGGGTATTCAAAGCGTCTTCATAGGCTGAAGAAAGGTTTTCTTCAGCCTGCTGCGTTATGTAATCCAAAGCTGTTTTTGCGCTTTCAGCGGAAGATCTGGCATTGGAAACGAGAGTTTCCGCTTTTTGTATCTCAAGCTGAGTCGGGCCTGAAACCAGCTTTTCAAGCTCAGCCTGGTACAATATCAGAGAAGACTCAGCTTCTTTGATCTGTATTGCAAGGGCGGTTGCATCAAGCTTTGCCAGAATAGTCCCTTTTTCAACTTCCTGGCCGATATTGGCGTAAATTCCCTCTATCCTTCCTCCCGTTTTGTAGCTGAGATTGATCTTTTCGCCTTTCGCCACCTGGCCGGTTTCCGTCACTTCCTTGAAAACGGTTCCTATGGCAACTTTTGAAGACTCATAGGCAAAATCCTCTTTTTTCAAAAAGCCTTGATATATTGCCGAAAAAATCAGCAGAAACGCAACGGCAAATATTATTATTCTCTTTTTCATTTGATTGGAGCAATGTTAGTTTGCCCGCTTTAAATATCAGAAGGCGGCATCTTTTGGAAGAATCCGAACTTCTTTTAATAAAAAATTAAACTAATTGCCTTGCGGCGGGTGCTAATTCTAACCAGCGATTTACCGCCTGCTTGAAAAGAGAATTTTTACCGTAAAATTTACATTTAAAGTATAACAAAAGTAAACAAAATTAACAACATCAATAAAAAAATATTAGATCAACACTTGAAATTAAAAAAGCGGTTTCTTTGATGATATAATATATTCGCAATTCAAATAGGAGATATGTAAGTAAACGAAAAAAATTTTGATTTAAACGTAATTGTGAGTGTCTATAACCAACTCGAGTTATTGAAACTAGTCATACACTCTCTATTAGCACAAGATTTTTCTGGGAGTTATTAAATTATCGTCACCGATGACGAATTTTTTATGAAATTATTTCGTGTCAGCTAAATATAATTCACTGGAAACTGGATGCCGACTAAGCACGTCTAGTCTAGTAAATACACTTCCATTATTTCTTTCTCAACCAAACCTCCAATAGATACAAATTATACCGCAATTCGCAGTTGACTCTTAAGATATAATAGAGTTAGTCGAGAACATTCGGGAATAATTTACAAAACACGAAAAAAATAAAATAGAGCACCCAACGAAAGTTGTTAGGTGCTCTTTTCATTCTTCGCCAAGCCGTTTTTCAACTGCTCCGTGGCGAGGAGGTCGGCAAGCTTGCCATGCTCGGCTGGATAATGCAGTCCTCGGATGAGGACAACCGGTAATCCTGCCTTACTCTGCCCCATGAGGAGCGAACCGGCCGCGGCAATCTCGTCAGCAAAGGAAATATTAACATTTCGCTTCTTGCCATAGAGATCAGTTTCGCCAACTATTCCTTTAAGAACAGCAGGTATTTCGGCCACGCCGATTGCGAGCCCAATCGAACCAGCCCGATACTTGATGCCAAGTGAATCATTAATCACGACGCCAACTCGTTTGCCAGTTGCGCAAGCAATTACGTCGGTAATCTTCTGTGCGCTCTCGTCTGGGTTGATTGGCAACAAACTCACTTTCTCTTCATCAGGCTTTGCGGTGTTTGCTCGGTCAATCCCACCGCTTGTACAAATAAAACCAAGCCTATGCAGAGTTTCGACGATGCCGGGTTCTGCGTTCAAGATTTGTGATTCTCGCATCATCAGCTCGACGATTCGCGGATCTTTCCTGCTCACGCGAGCAATCTCTTGTGCCTTTTTTGATGGTTGGACAGAGGACAACGACACAAGACGGCCTTCCGCCTTCGAGACGATTTTAGAAGTGATAACGAGAACATCACCATCTTCAAAGGCGATTCCGGCAACATCAGCACGCTTGATAATGATATCTCCCAAATCATCACCTTCTTTGATGAGGGGAATACCGGGAATCGCGGTAAGCGTAACAGAATATTGAGCATTCATCGTTCTTTTACCTCCTTTCTGTTTGGTTTGAAATGTACTGTGCATTTTTTTAGAATTTTTAAAATACGAAAACTCTCATGCGTGATAAGCTGCCTCTACTTCAAAAATATTATTTGAAAAATGATATGATATTTTTTTTGTCATAAATTAAAACACCTCAAAAAAGAGGTGTCACCGTTAGCTATCAAATTTGATAATATTTGACGCATATAGATTTCTCGATAAAAAATACAAATGGCAGGGGCGCCAGGATTCGAACCTGGAGCCTACGGTTTTGGAGACCGCCGCTCTACCGTTGGAGCTACGCCCCTATCACTTATGATATTAATACGCACTGCGGCTTTTGCAATGAATCCATCTTCTTGATTCCTGGCTGGAATTCAAGCGAATTTATATCCTATCAGCTTATATACCAATTTCGCCACCAGGAAATCGTAAGCAGGCATTTTTTTGATCGGAGACAACTCCACGAAATCCGCTCCCACCAAATGCTTTCTTTGGACCACTGCTTTGATAAGTTCCAAGGCTTGGCCGTAAGACGTGGTCTTTTCAAAAGGCAGGGGCATGACTATGACCTGAGCTTCTTTTGGGTCTGTTTCCGGAATGCCCAAAAAATTGAATGGCGTATTCATGTTCGAAGGGTCGAGGGAGCCTGGCTTTGTTTAGAAAATTACTTCTTCCCTTCTTTGTGCAAAGTGTATTTCTTGCACCACTTGCAGAACTTCTTGAATTCAATCTTCCCTTCCACCCCCTTTGACTTCTTGGTGAGGTAGTTTATCCTTTTGCAAACCTGGCATTGAAGCTTGGTAAACGGTTTCTTTTTTACTGCCATATTTTTTATGTATATATTTTAAGCCGATGGTGAGAATCGAACTCACGACCTTTTCCTTACCAAGGAAACGTTCTGCCACTGAACTACATCGGCAAAAAAGGTATTTTGCTTTGTGGGCAGGGAGGGATTTGCACCCCCGAAGGTCAGAGACCGCCTGATTTACAGTCAGGTGCCTTTGTCTACTCAGCCACCTACCCGCGGCTCCTATTTTATCAGAAAGAAATATTTTTTCAATGGGGACTCAAACGATGTCTTTTCCCCTCTTTTCCCTCCATTTCTTTATCTCCTTGTGGTTGCCGGACACCAAAACCTTGGGCACTTTCCACTTCTTCCCCTTTTCAGGCTCAAAAAACTCTGGCCTGGTGTACTGGGGATACTCTATGAATCCCTTGCCTTTGGTTATCCTTTCCTTAAGCAACTCTTTCTTGCCTATCACTCCGGGGATGAGCCTTGAAACGGCTTCCAGGACGGCCATGGCCGGTATCTCCCCTCCCATCAGGTCGTATTCCCCGATGGAAATGACTTCGTCGGCCAAACGCTTTTCCGCCCTTTCGTCGATCCCCTCGTACCTGCCGCAGACCATGATTATCTGCCCGTATTTTGAATATCCGAAAGCCTTCTTCTGGCTGAACGCCTTTCCTCTCGGGCTGAAAAAAATGACCCTGGATTTTTTGCCCTTCTTTTCCAATGATTTCAGGGCTCTGTAAATCGGCTCAATCTTCATTACCATTCCCAAACCCCCTCCGAAAGGCTTGTCATCCACGTTCCTGTGTTTGCCTTTGGCCCATTTCCTCAAGTCGTGCACCCTCACCTTGATGAGCTTTCTTTCCTGCGCTTTGTTGATAAGGCTCTCTTTAAGGTAGGAATCGAATATGGAAGGGAAAATTGTGACAATATCGAACTGTATCATCTTGAATTTCTGTATTATACACGGAAAAAGCGGTTTTAAAAAGGATCTTGAAAAGCAAAACTGCGCTTTCAGCGCAGCTCTGCTTTTCTGTTTCAAAGAAACAAGAAAATTCGATTTTACAGCTTCAGCTCGTCTAACTCTCCGCCTTCTGTCCTGGGTCTTATGCTGCGGCCTCTTCCGCCTTCCGGCTCTTCGATCTTCAGATTCACTCTGGCGTGATTCTTGAGACCGATGATCCTGACCAGGCTTCTTATCGCCTTGGCCGTAGAACCTTCCCTTCCCACGACTTGACCCATGTCTTCGGCATGGACTTTCATGGAGAGCAAGACTCCCATTTCATCCACGGTTCTGTCAACTTTGACGTCCTCTGGATGATCAACTATCGTTTTTACGATGAACTCGAGAAATTCCTTGTCAGATGGTTTTTTGTCTGCCATATCCGATAAAAGTTATTCCGTTAATTTTTGTCCGACCTTTTCCGGTCTACCTGCCTCCAATCTTTGTGGAGAATGGGCAGAACCCTCATTTCTCTATTTATTCATAATACCCTGCGGTTTTCTCCTGTCAATAGA
>CAYVNG010000013.1:0-2977 GCA_964452875.1 uncultured Candidatus Saccharibacteria bacterium | reverse complement strand
CATCATTATACCATTCAATTCTACATCTGTCAATACCTCCTCTTCCTCTCTGGTATTCAAAATGCACGCTTTCGCGTGCATCTTAAATCTCTATTGTTTATCCCCTGTTTCTTCTTTCTGGGCAGACTGTTCCTCTTTCTTTTCTTTCTGAGGCTCTTCTTTTGGTGCTTCCGGAGCCTCCTTCTTTTCTTCCTGCTCTTTAGCAGGTTTTTTCTCAGGTTCTCCTGCTTGAGGAGCCTGGGTTTCTTTTTTCGATTTTTTATGGACTGGGATCTTCTTCCCCTCGATCAGCTTCTCTGAAATCAGAAGGTTGTAAACCGTATCGGATGGCTTGGCCCCGACCGACAGCCAGTGTTTCACCTTGTCTGCGATGACTCTCTTTTCTTTAGTCAAAGGATTGAAGAATCCCACCTCGTCGACAAATCTCCCTGCGTGAGGCGGGTTCGTTTTTTCGGTCACCACTATCTTGAAGAACGGCTGGTTCTTCTTCCCTGTTTTGAAATACCTTATCATCAACATACTTTACAGCTTACGCAAAATTATATTTTTTGTCAATTGTTTTTCCAGTCTTTGGCTTGGAGCGCGTTCTTTGCCGCCTCTTCTTCCGCCTCCTGTTTGGAAGATCCCTCGCCTTCGGCAGCCAGCTCCTCACCGACGAATACTCCTGAAATGAAATGCTTGGCATGATCAGGCCCCCATTCTTTAATAACCTTGTAAGAAGGGGTGAGTCCCGTCTTTTCCTGGGCCAGCTCCTGGAAATTGGACTTTGCGCTTTTGAACAGCTCTTCTTTGAGGATGTGATCGAGCTTCTTTTCTACCAGGGAATTCACTATGAACTTTCTGCAAGATTCATATCCCTGGTCAAGATAAAGGGCTCCGATAAAAGCTTCGAAGGTGTTGGCCAGGATGTACTGCCTCGCTTTTCCCGTCTCCCTCGACTCTCCTTTCGAAAGCAGAAGAAAATCGTTGAAATCCAGCTCCTGGGCCGTTTCAGAAAGCGTTTTGGCGTTGACCAAGGCCGCCCTCCAATTGGTAAGGTCCCCTTCCGAATTTTGAGGATATTTTGCAAAAAGATATTCCGTCACCACAAGCTCCAAAACCGCATCCCCCAAAAACTCCATCCTTTCGTTATGGTTGAGATAGAAGTCCGGGTTCTCGTTCAAGTACGACCTGTGGCAAAAGCTCTGGATCAAAAAGTCCTTGTTTTCAAAATATATGTCCAACTTTTTCTCCAGCAAAGAGAAATTTTTCATTTAAAGATTCCGAGCGAGAACCGACAAAGGCCAAGCCTGTATTGTTATAAAGAATTGGCCTCTGCTGGCGGCTCGTCCGGAGTTTCCCCCATCTCCTTGAAAACGGTTCCGAGAACTCCGTTGATGAACTTTCCCGAGTTTTCCCCTCCGAAGGTCTTGGCCAGCTCGATGGCTTCGTTGATGGCCACTTTCGGCGGAACTTCTTTCTTATCGGAATAAATAAGCTCAAGCAGTCCCATTCTCAGGACGTTCCTGTCCACCATTGTTATCTGGCTTATGGGCCACTCGGGAGCTGCTTTCTCTATTATCCTGTCCAGCGTCTCTATATTTTCTGCCACCCCTTTCACCAGCTTCCAGACAAAGGTCTTGTCCTCAAGGCCCGGTCCAAACTCCTCTATGTTCTTTTCAACCGTCTTTTCCAAAAGCCCGGGGTTCTTCCCGTGAAAGTCCCATTCGTACAGGGACTGCATGGCTATGGATCTTGAAAGGTGACGGCTGGCCATGAGCTTACTTCTTCTTTGACATTTCCTCCATCGTCAAGGGCTTTGTTTTCTTCTCTTCTTTCTCCTTTTCGGAAATCTCCCTCTCTTTCAGCTTCTTTTCCTTCTTGGTCAGCTTCTTCATCACGTCAATCACTTCCCTCCCCTTGTAGAACCCGCAATTCAGGCAGACGGTGTGAGGATTCTTGGGCTGCCCGCATTTCGGGCATTTGACCAAAGCTGCTCCTTCGAGATGGAGATGCATCCTTCTTCTGTCCCTGCGCGACTTTGTGTGTTTTTGCTTAGGTACTCCCATTTGAGTTTAATTTAATTAAACAACATCAATTTAGCACATAATCCTGGCTGAAGCAATAGAAAACCGGGAAAGCTCCCGGCAAAACCAGCTTGAAGAACGAGAATCACTCGATGATAAACTCATTGGAAAGATATTCCTTTTCCGATTCAAACATGTCCCCCACCTTGCCTGATTCCATGGTCGGAACGAGGATCCTGTGGAGTCCGGGATTCAGGTCCGGAAGCTCTATCTCGTAGAACCTGGCGTAATCCGGCTTAATGCAGTTTTCAACTATGTCAGGATGAGAACAGTTCTCGTAATACTCGTAAGTGTGCCATGTTTCCCCTTTCGTCTCCAAATAGTATGGAAAGCACGAAGAAAGGCAGATCGTTGCCGGCAAAATGTTCTTTATGGCGAGCCTTAACGATTCGCCCGAGGAATAGACCGGCTTTTCGGTTATAATGAGCACCTCCTGGGGAAGTTTTGCATACTGGTACTGCCAGATCATCAGGAAGACCAGGCCTGCAAAAATGATCAGCCCGGCTGTTATCAAAAGGTCTTTGGGATTCTTAAAAGTCTTGAATATTTCCATGTTTTTATTATAACCTTTTCCAGTTTAAAAATTAAGGCGATATGGGCTTCCATTCAGGCAGAGGAAGCCTGGTTGTAAAACTGTAAGATGCGGTGCGCTCCCTTCCCTGGTTGTCCACGACGGTTAATACGACCGCATTCTGCCTGCTTTCCAGCAGAACCGACGGATTGGCGGAAGTCCCGAATTCCACCCCGTTCAATTCCCACTTCCTTGAAACGATTGAGGCCGCTCCTTCGGAAGGAGTGGAATGGAATTCCAAACTGGGATCGTCCATAAAATATACTTCTTTTTTCTGAACTCCCTTGAAATTGTCGCATTTTTCCCAAATCTCGTTGTCCAAAGAGCACATGAAATCGGC
>CAYVNG010000012.1:0-10313 GCA_964452875.1 uncultured Candidatus Saccharibacteria bacterium | reverse complement strand
GAAATCCAGAAGCACTACGTCCAAGGATTAGAAAGATTTCTAGCTAACCAAGCCATCACCCAATCAGAGTACGATCAGAGAATATCGCTATTAAATAAATATCTGGCTCTTGACTAGAACCATATTAGCCCAATCATCTGGTTGACAAATTCTCTCTTTGAACATATCTTGATTTAGACACCTCAAATTCGGCAGAAAGGAGGGCCGATGAAAAGCAGCCTCGAGGTAGAATGCGGAGTTTTCCAAAAAGAGCCTTTCGGAAAGATCGGGTTGGGTCGGGCCTGCACGGAAATAAAAAGATGCGGCCTATCCCTGTCCTGCCTGGCCGGAAAGCGGGCTTTCAAGGAGGAATGCGAAACCTGCTGGTCTGGCTATTTTGTTTCTTATCTGGAAGAGGAATTGCCTGACTTCTGGCACGGATGCCTGCGTTGCCTTTCTTTGATAGAGGACTGTAGTATAGACGAGAGAATGTTCCTGATGGGAAGAGAATGGGCTGTCGAAGAAGGAAAGAAGAACTTCCTCTCCCTTCTCCTGCCTTCTGTCGGATTCATTCTGACGAAGAGCGGAATAGAAAATCCAGTCGTTCCGGAAGAGATGATCTCCATAATGGGCGATTGCCAAAAAAGAGCCCAAGAAGACGTTTTTCGATTCGACAAAGGACTGAATGCCAGCCTTTGTCGAGGGTTTTCAGACCTTCTTTCGACTGAGCCTTTCCGGATGAAAATTCTCTGTCTTCTGGATATCTTCATAAAATCCATGGAGGAGAATAAAAAGCCGCTTAAGGCCGGAAGCTCTCTGACAGCGGAGATAGAGCAGTTCCTTAAGAGCAGATAAAGCCCGCCTCATCGCGGGCTTTTGTTTTGCAGTCTTCAATATATTTGGTAGAATAAGGGAAATAACGAAAAAACATGGATAAGAAATTCTACCTTCTTTTGACAGTTGTCCTCGCCGTTTTCTGCACGGGCTTGGTCTATTTCCTCAACCAATACGTTTTTCTGGAAGAGACATTCGAAAAGACGATAACTGTTAATCTAAACCCTTTTGATCAGGTTTCCAGCCCTATCAACATATCCGGGCAGGCAAAGAAGTTCTGGTTTTCAGGAGAGTTTTTCTATGTAAAAGTCCTTGATTCAGACGGAAACCTGCTCGTGGAAGCCCCGGCAATAGCCAAAGGGTCAGGAAAGGAATTCGTCCCATTCGAATCCGTCTTGGAGTTCGGGGATCCTGAGACCTCAGAAGGGGCGGTCGTTTTCGAACCTGCTGATTCTTCCTTTTTTCCCGAAACAAAACTTGAAATCCCGATCGTCTTTTTTGAATTCGCGGAAGATGTTTCTGGGGAATAAGCAATATGGAATCTGAAAAAATCAGGGAAAATTTCCTGTCTTTCTTCAAAGAGCGCGGACATGCGATTGTCCCTTCAAGCTCCATCATCCCTTCGGATCCGAGCTGCCTTTTCACCACGGCCGGAATGCAGCAGTTCAAGCCCTATTATCTCGGGGAAAAGTCCCCTTACGGGAAGAATGCAGCTTCCTGCCAGAAATGCATCAGGACTTCGGACATCGAGGAAGTGGGGGACGAAAGCCATCTCACCTTCCTTGAGATGCTGGGGAATTTTTCTTTCGGAGGGTATTTCAAAAAAGAAGCAATCCAGTTCGCCCATGAATTCATGTTCAAGGAAATGGGGCTTTCTTTGGAAGATGCGGTTTTCACCGTTTTCAAAGGAGAGAGAACGGTTCCCTTTGACCTGGAATCAGCCGACCTTTGGAAAAAGCTGGGAATCCCTGACGGCAAAATCAGGGAGTTCGGCAGGGAGGACAATTTCTGGGGCCCGACCGGCCAGGAAGGCCCTTGCGGTCCGACCACGGAAATACATTTGGAAGGGACTGAGATATGGAATCTGGTGTTCAACGAATATTTTCAGGACAAAGAGGAAAAACTCACCTTTTTAAAGCAGAAGGGGGTGGATACCGGCATGGGGCTTGAGAGGCTGACCATGATCTGCCAGCGCAAAAAATCTGTCTTTGAAACAGACCTTTTCCAGCCCATCATTGAGAAGATAGGGGATCGTGCCGGCCAGTCTTACAAGCAGAACCCGAAAGCCTATAGGATAATCGCCGACCACGCCAAGTCTTCGGTCTTCATCGCTTCTGAAGGGATTTTCCCTTCCAACGTGGAAAAAGGATACATTCTGAGGAGGATTATAAGGAGGGCCATAAGGTACGGCATGATGCTGAATCTGCCCAAGGGATTTTTAATAGATCTGGCCGGCATGGTGATCAATCTTTACAAGAACGTCTATCCTGAATTGCGGTCCCGCCAGGAAGACATAATGACCGTAATCCAGAAGGAAGAAGAGAAGTTCGAAAAGACTTTAGCTTCCGGCTTGAAGATGTTCGGGAAAGCGTCAGAAAGAGGAGAGATTCCCGGTTTGGAAGCTTTTCATCTTTACGACACTTACGGATTCCCTTTTGAGTTCACTTTGGAATTGGCCAAAGAAAAAGGAATCAAGGTGGACGAGCAGGGATTCAAGGAAGCGCTTTCAAAGCACAAAGAAGTTTCCAGGGCTGGGGCCGAAAAGAAGTTCGGAGGAGTGGGGAAAGAAGCAGGAGAGCAGGCAGCCAAATACCACACCGCCACCCATTTGCTGCACGCAGCTTTGAGAGAGGTGCTGGGAAGTAATGTCAGGCAGATGGGTTCTGACATCACTGCCCAGAGGGCCCGCTTTGACTTTTCTTATCTGAATAAGATGACGGAAGAGGAGAAGGACAAGGTCCAGTCCCTGGTCAACGAGAGGATAAAAATGGATTTGGAGGTGAAAAAAGAGGAAATGCCGCTCAAGAAAGCCTTGGAGTCGGGCGCCTTGTCGTTCTTCAAGGAAAAATATCCAGAAAGAGTGAGCGTCTATTCCATCGGAAACTATTCAAAGGAAATATGCGCCGGGCCCCATGCCCAAAGGACCGGGGGGCTGGGGACTTTCAAAATAATAAAAGAAGAATCGGCAGGCTCCGGCATAAGGAGAATAAGAGCCGTTCTCGAATAATTGAAAAACATGGAAAAAACCATCTTTGACGTCAATCCGCCAGAAAAAGAAGAAAAATACCAGCCCGACCGCGTTTTTCCCGCAGCCAAAATCCAAAAACCGAGAAGCAAAAGGTTTCCCAAAATTTTGGTTTTGCTCTTTTTGTCTTGCGGAGCAGCGTTTTTCTTGATCAGGCCCGAAGCCGAAGTCAAAGTCTGGCCGTATCTCCAGACCAGGGATTTTTCGATTCAAGCGCGCGTCGACGAGTCCGTTGAGAATATCGACCTTGAAGAGAATATAATCCCCGGCAGGGCGATGGAAGCTGAAAAGCTGGTTTCAGAAAATTTCAAAACCACGGGCCTCGAACAAAGGAAGGCCGAAGGAACCATAGTCTTGTATAACAAATACACTACCGGGGAAGAAAACTGGAGGGAAGGAACCAGGTTTATTTCTTCCGAAGGGAAGCTTTTCTATTCCAAATCCGCCATCACAGTACCGGGAGCAAAATACGTGGGAGGAGATCTGGTCCCGGGTTCGGTCGAGGTCCAGGTGGTGGCAGCCGAGCCGGGGGAAGATTACAATATAGATCCGACCAAGTTTTCAGTCTACGTTTACAGAGGCACGGCCAAATACCCATACTACTGGGCCGAGTCTTCGCTAAAAATGCAAGGAGGAGGATCGGTCTCTGTGGTCACGTCCCAGGATCTGGAGTCGGCCGAGGAAGCTCTTTCTGAAAAAGCGAAGAGCCAAAGCAAAGAAACCTTGAAAGCCGGGATCCCTGAAGGATGGATATTGGCTGAGAGTCTGGTTGAGTCTGAGATAATTGAAGTCATTCCTCTGAGCCAAGAAGGCCAGGTCCAAGAAAGCTTCACTTTCCAGGTTTCAGCCAAAAGCAGGGGGATCGCCTTTAAAAAAGACGACATCAAATCATTGGTTGAAAAGCGGATCTCAGAGAACATAGACCTCAGCCAGGAAATATCTCCTTTCAACATGGATATTGAATACGACATGACAGAAGACCTGGCCTTGACCATAAGCGTTTCAGCTGAAATATACCAGGGGATGGACGAGAGTCTCTTGAAAAAGAGTTGCTTCGGCAAAACCCCTTTTGAAGCCGAACAATCCGTCTTGAGCGGATTTTCGGGGGTAGAGAAGATTGAGATTGATTTGAAGCCCTTCTGGGCCAGAAGAGTGCCGGAAGACGTCAATAAGGTGGCGGTCGAATTCGTTTTGGAATAGGATTTCTTGCAATAGGATGGGATATGACATATAATCAAAATTGATTCAAACAATGGATAAATCTGAAAGGGAAAATTCTAAAAGGATCGGGCTTTTGACCGGCGGAGGCGATTGCCCGGGCTTGAACGCCGCCATAAGGGCCGTTGTAATGAAAGGAATACAGCTCGGATACGAGGTGGTCGGGATCAAGAACGGCTGGAAAGGGCTGATGGGGGAGACAGACACGAAGGTCATGACTGAAAGCGATATTGAGGAGATATTGGACAAAGGAGGGACTATCCTCGGTTCAGGGAAAATAAACCCAGCCAAGATAGAGAACGGGATTCCGCAGATAGAAAGAAATTTCAGGAAGCTCAAGCTGGAAGGAGTGATAGCGATAGGGGGAGACGGCACCTTAGCGGTCGGTCAGAAATTTTCTAAGGATTTTCCGATAATCGCCGTTCCCAAAACCATAGACAACGATGTTGAAGGGACGGATTTTTGTATAGGATTCTGGACAGCGGTCCAGACTGCGACAGAGGCTTTAGACAAGCTCCATTCCACTGCCGAATCCCACAGCCGGGTGATGGTTCTGGAAGTGATGGGGAGGGATTTCGGATGGATCGCCACTTACGCAGGATTAGCCGGAGGAGCGGATTTCATCCTTGTCCCGGAAGAGCCTGTTGATATAGACGAGGTATGCAAGATGATCAAGGAAAGGATAAAGAAAGGGAAGAATTTTTGCCTGATAGTGGTTTCGGAGGGAGTGAGGGTCAAAAAAACGCCCGGACTCAAGAAGATCCCAGTCGAGCTCTGCGGAGCAGGAAACGAGGTTGCAGGATTGATAAGCGAGAAGATGGGGGTGGAGACCAGGTCGGTCAACATAGGGCACATATTGAGGGGAGGAAGCCCTTGCGCTTTTGACCGCATTCTTGGGACAAGGCTGGGAATTAAGGCGATGGAGGAAGCTTCGAAAAAAAGGTTCAGAAGGGCTGTTGTGCTGAGGGGAGACAGCATTCTTTCCATTCCCTTTGAAGAGATAAAAGGCGGCAGGAAGGTCAATCCGGAAGTGTACGACGCAGCTGAGACGTTTTTTAACTAATCCATGGAAAATTCAGAAGAATTAGCCTTAAGAATCGCTCTTAAAAAAGACAAAGAAGCGGCAAAGGAAGTTTTTGCCAGGGCTTCTTACCAAGGAATAAGGCTGGCTTCCACTCAGAAGCTTTACGAAGCTAAAATAAGGAAAGAATGGTCGGGATTCACCGTGCCTGCCTTCAATATCAGGACGCTTTGCTTCGATACGGCCAGAGCCGCTTTCAGACAGGCGATCAAGAACGAGGTCGGCCCTTTCATATTCGAACTGGCCAGGTCGGAAAGCGAATACGCTTTCCAGGATGTGGCAGATTACGTCCCTTTGGTTCTGGCTGCCGCCGTTGAAGAGAAATACAAAGGGAACGTTTTTTTTCAGCTTGACCACTGCCAGGCGAAAGTAGAAAAGTTCTCAGACCCCTTGAAAAGAGAAGAGGAAACAGAGTCCTTGAAAAATATCCTGAAGGATGCTATAAAAAACGGAGTTTACAACGTTGACATCGATGCTTCCACTCTTGCCAGGCCGGATGAAAAGGACGCGGTTCTCCGCCAGAAAGGGAATTTCGAACTGACCGCTTTGCTGACTTCCTGGGTCCGTTCTCTGGAGCCGGAAGAAGCAGTTATTTCAATAGGCGGGGAAGTCGGGGAAATCGGAAAGGAAAATACCAGGCCAGAGGACGTGAGGGCGTTCATAAAAGGGTATAGGGAAGAGCTTTCAAGATACGGGGATTTGAAAGGTTTGATAAAGCTGGCTGTGCAGACAGGGGCAATCCACGGAGGGAAAATTTCAGATTCCGGGAAAATAGCCAGGCTGAATATAGACTTTGAACTGCTGAAAGATCTTTCTTTTGAAGCGGAGAAACAGGGGCTGGCCGGAGTGGTCCAGCACGGAGCTTCCACTCTTCCTGAAGAGTATTTCGGGAAATTCCCCGAATCAGGGACGCTGGAGATACATTTGGCGACGGCTTTTCAGAACATCGTCCTGGATTCAGATCATTTCCCGGAAGACCTTTCAGGAAAGATGAATGATTGGCTGCAAAAAAACGCAGTCAGAAAAGAAGGCCAGGCCGAAGATCAGTTCGTTTATGAAAACAGGAAGAAAGCTTTGGGCCCGTTCAAAGGGGAAATCCTGAAAATCCCGCGGGAGAAAAGAACCAGGATAGCAGAAGAGCTGGAAGAAAAATTCGGCTTTCTGTTCCGCGAACTCAAGGTAACTGGCACAAGAGAAACGGTAAATAAAATATACCAATAAAACATATGATAAATCTTTCGCTTCAGAAAATAGAGCCTGAAGAAAAATCCAAGGACATCAGGCAAAAAGGGCAGGTGATGGTCAATTTATACGGCCCGGAGATAAAGAACGATTCTTTGAAGGCCGATTACAAGGATCTTTTCAAGGTTTTCCTTGAAACCGGTTTCAGCGGCCTCATCTCCCTCAAAATAGGGGAAAAGACGGTTCCTGCGCTGGTTCACGAAGTTCAGAAAGACCCATTGACCGGCGAATTTATCCACGTCGATTTTTACAGCCCTAAACTCAAGGAAAAAATTCACGCCAAAATTCCTTTGGTCTTCGAAGGGGAATCCCTTGCCGTCAAAGACGGAGGGACTTTGGTCAAGAATGTCCAGGAAGTGGAGGTGAAAGCTTTGCCACAGAGCCTTCCTAAGGAGATAAGGGTTAATATCGAGAGCCTCAAGACTTTGGACGATGAGATACTTATCAAAGATTTGCAGATACCCCAGGATGTCGAAGTTTTGAAGAGTCCAGAGGAAATCGTCGCTCATGTATCTCCTCTTGAAAAGGTTGAAGAAGAGCTCGAAAAGCCCATAGAAGAGAAGGTAGAGGAAGTCGAGAAGGTAGAAAAGAAGGAGGAAAAGGAAGAAGAGAAAGTTGAGGAACCAGCTCCCCAAAAGGAGAAATAATAATCTTGATGAAGAGCTTTCTTGCCAAGGAAAAACTGAATGTTCTTCTGTCTCTTGCTTTGATTTCGGCCGTTTTTTCGCCGTTCTTCAGCTTGGAGGCCGACAATTCCGCAGTCTGCGAGTCGATCGAGCAGATTGACCAACAATGCCAGTCTCTTTCCACTTCCCAATGCAGGAGCTTATTGGAGGAATGTCAGTCGTATTTTCAGGAAAAGAGCGACCAGATTGAAAGCGATCTCAAGAAGGCGGAAGAAGAGAAGGAAACCCTCCAGGCCCAGATAGCTTCCCTGGGAAGCAAGATAAAGAGCCTCGAATATCAGATCTCACAGTCGAACCTGGTCATAAAAGATCTGAACTACCAGATAGCGGACACAGAGCAGTCCATCATCCAGACCACGGCCAAGATTCAAGAGTCTGCCGAAAAGCTGGTTTTTACCCTCAGAACCATTTACGAAGAGGACCATAAATCAATGGTTGAGGTTTTTTTGTCAGAGAGCAATCTTTCTTCTTTCTTCAACGACCTCATCGCCCTTGAAAACCTTTCTGCTAAGAACAAGGAGCTCCTCCAGACCATCAAGGAGCTGAAGGAGTATTTAGAGAAGCAGAAAGGGTCATTGGACCAGGAAAAAGAGAGCCTGGAGCATTCAATCGCCATACAGAACCTTCAAAAGCAGGAAAGCCAGGGCGTGAAAGCGGAAAGAGAATACCTTTTGAAGCTTACGGAAGCGGAATATCAGAATTATCTTGCAGAAAAGGAGTCGACAGCGCTTAAAACCAAGGAGATCATGGCCAGGATTTACAATCTGATCGGGGTGAGGAGATCGGTTACCTACGAGGAGGCCTTGGAAATTGCGAAATACGCGGCCGGCCAGGTCGGAATACGACCAGCTCTTCTTTTGGGAGTTCTGAGCCAGGAATCGAACATAGGCCAGAACGTGGGCCAGTGCTATGTGACCGATCCCAAAACAGGAGCTGGTATAAGGGTGAGCAGCGGGGCTGCCACAGCCAAAGTGATGAATCCGACCAGAGACATTCCTTATTTTCTTGAGATTATCGAGGATCTGAATTCGACCAAAGGATTGGGGCTTGATCCCTATGAAACACTGGTTTCCTGCCCGATGAGCTTCGGCTGGGGAGGGGCGATGGGTCCGGCTCAGTTCATACCTTCAACCTGGAGCGGAGCCGGATATGAAGCCAGAGTGGAAGAGATAATAGGGACAGCAGCCGACCCATGGGACATGAGGGACGCTTCCTTGGCTTCTGCCTTGTATTTGAACGACGGAATCGATCGATACGGAACCGAGGGAAAAGCGGTCCAGGCGTATTTCTGCGGTTCTCCGACCGGCAGCTATTGGTGCAAATGGTACCAAGACAACGTCCTTTATCTGGTTTCCTGCCATCAGTCATTCATCGATTCTGGATCTATGTCGGCCAACTGCCAAAGCTTGATTTTCTAAGAGCAAAAAACCGCTTAAGAGCGGTTTTTTGTTTGCACAAGATATTTTATTCCTGATTCTTTTGGAGATGGTCGATGATGCCATCCAATTTTCCTTCCATTATCTCTTCCATGTGGTGCCAGCTCTTTTTCATCCGGTGGTCGGTGATCCTGTCCTGAGGGAAGTTGTACGTCCTTATTTTCTCGGACCGCTTCGCCCCTCCGATCTGGGCGTTCCGCTTGTCTGAGAGCGCAGCTGATTTTTCCTTCTGCTCTTTTTCCAGGATTTTGGCCTCAAGGATGCTCATGGCGTTCATTTTGTTTTGAATCAGGTTCCTTTCCGATTGCGAATGGACCACTATCCCTGTCGGCAAATGGGTTATTCTTATGGCGGTTTCCCTTTTGTTCACATATTGTCCGCCAGGCCCGGAAGACTTGTAAGTGTCCACTTTTATTTCGTCCGTTCTTATTTTCACTTCCGTGCTTGATGGCTTTTGCAGAACAGCCACGGTCGCCGTTGAAGTGTGGACCCTTCCTGCTTTCTCGGTCTGGGGAATTCTTTGGACCCTATGCACGCCAGCTTCCCATTTCATGCATTGGAAGGCCGATCCGCCTTTCAATTCGAAAATAACCTCCTTGAATCCTCCTAATTCGGTCGGGCTGGAATCCAAGGTTTTTTGCGTCCAGCCTTTCAGAACCGCGTATTTCGAATACATTTTGAAAAGGTCTCCGGCGAAAAGAGAGGCTTCGTCTCCTCCCGTCCCGGCCCTTATCTCCACTATTATGCTGTTTTGCTTGCGGCCCGAATTGTCTTTGTCCTCGGATTTTGAGGCGGGAATTGGCACCCCCTGTTTTGTCATCTCTTCCAGCTCCTTTTCGAGGGAAGATTGCTTTTCCATGAGAGTTTTCAATTCCTCTTCGGCCAAAAGGTTGAGCTCCGGCTCTTCTCCAGAAGTAAGAATACTCCGGTTCTCTTCAATTTCGTTTTTCACTTCCCTGATTTCATTCTCCTTTTCAAGAAGAGATTCGTAATATTCTTTTTCCGAAGTGAGCTTCGAGAGCCTTTCTAAATCTGAAATCAACCCGGGGTCGCTGAGTTGTTCCAGAGTTTTTTCGTACTTTTCCTTAGTTGTTTCTTCTGCCATTACTTGGCTTTGCCTTTCTTTTTGGGTTTCAGTTCAGCCTTTTTTTCCATTCTCTTTCTGAACTTCTGGATCCTTCCGACCGCATCCAGGACTTTTTCCTTGCCGGTGTAAAAAGGATGGCATTTTGAGCAGATTTCCACTTCGAATTCGGGCTGAGTCGATCCTACTTCAAAAACGTTCCCGCAGGCGCAATGGACCTTGGCTTTTGGGTAGTATTTGGGATGAATGTCTTTTTTCATATGTATTTATACTGGGATGATAGCACCTTTTGAAAGAGATGGCAAGGTTTTCTGACTCCAATATATCACATAAGACGCATAAGCTGAAATCATTGCCTTTTGCTACAAACCAAGGCCTTTTTCCTCTATAATACAAGAATACATATGCATTTGAACGTCAGCAAAGCCTTCACCCTCCTTGAATTGCTGGTGGTGATCACCATAATAGGCGTTTTAACCTCGATTGTCGCGGTTTCCATGTCAGGTTC
>CAYVNG010000011.1:0-11725 GCA_964452875.1 uncultured Candidatus Saccharibacteria bacterium | reverse complement strand
ATTAATATAATTCTCCAAATTAGCAGTTTCGTCTTCTTCTATTGATCCTTTTTCAAAATCTCCTTCTGGAATATTAAGGAACTGCCAATATATCATTCCTCCTCCGAGGATAACGACAATTAGTATAATACCTATCACTAACGGTGTAGATATTCCTTTGTTTGACATATATTTTTTAATTAATTTACCGTTAACCTAACTTAACAAAAATCCGCCTATTTGACAATTATTTTATCGACAGTGTTTATCCTGAGTTTAATGGAAAAAGTTGATTGGCTGCGGGGCCAGGATTCGAACCTAGATTGAAGGCTCCAAAGGCCTCTGTCCTACCATTAGACGACCCCGCAATGCGTCTATATATACCCTATATCCCGTCCTCTTTCAATGATTCAATCACTGCCAGCTCCAAAGGAAGCTGGGGAATGAATGAATATTTCATCTCATTCTCAGCCTTCAAAAACAGCCTCAAAGCCCGCCTTAGATTTTCTTCCTTGAAGGTTTTGACCTGAAGCTGCATCTTTTCCTTTTCTTCTTTGGTCAGGGCTATGACCGCTTCGTCTATCAAGTCCGGATTGATCTGCAGGATCAATACCTGGCGCAGGTAGCTTATCAACGACTTGGTGAATTCCTGGGGATCTTTCCCTTTCTTGAAGATTTCGTTCAAAAAGCCGATCGCTTCCTTTCCTTTCCTGGCAATAATCAAATCGACCAGCTCGGCTATAAGATTGACGTCGACTAAGCCGAGAAGGTTTTTTATCTCCTCTGCCTCTATCTCCTCCTTTTGAGCGGCGGCCCCGTAGGTCAAAACTTGGTCAAGCAGGCTTTCAGCGTCCCTGGCAGATCCCGTGGCAGCAGAAGCTATGAGATCCAAGGCCTGCTTTTGCACTTTGGTCTTTTCCGCCTTGACGATAGTTTCCAGCTTTTTGACGATCTCCTCTGAAGTCAGCTTTCTGAAGTCGAACCTCTGGCATCTGGAAACTATGGTCGGAATCATCTTGCTGGCTTCGGTGGTGGCCAGAATGAAGATGGCGTGGCTGGGAGGCTCCTCCAAAGTCTTAAGCAGGGCGTTGGAAGCTTCCTTGGTGAGCTGATGGCTTTCATCGATTATGAAAACCTTGTATTTCAGGCGCGAAGGGGAAAATCCTATCCCCTCCCTCAGCTCCCGCATTTCATCCACCCCTCTGTTGGAAGCTGCGTCTATCTCGACCAGGTCCATTGCCCTGCCTTGATCTATTTCCATGCAGGCCGGGCATTTGTTGCAGGGTTCAGCACCCTTTCTCGATTCGCAGTTGACTGCCTTGGCCAGGATCCTGGCGATGCTGGTTTTGCCCGACCCTCGGGGCCCGGAAAATAAATAGGCGTGCGAAACAGTGCCGGCCTCTATGGCGTTTTTCAAAGTCCTGACCACGTGCTCCTGGCCTATAACTTCCGAGAAGCTCTTCGGCCTGTATTTCCGGTACAGTACAAGATTTTGCATAAGTTAGTGTTTGGGCTTAAAGACTATGAATTTGTATCCGACGAAGTTCCAGGCCATTGAAAAAATAGTGGCGCAAATTTTCATCACGTTCGCCCAGGCTCCGGCAGAAAGGCTGAAAAGAGGAGATATCAGCTCTGTTCCGGCAGCCACTATCCCGGTATTGATCCCGATCCCTATGCCCGAGACCAAAAGGAAGACAGCGAATTCCGATCCAGCTCTTTTCTTTTCTCCTAAAAGCGTATCTGGAGCCTTGAACGTCCAGAATTTGTTCCAAAAATAGGAGTTCACGGTCGCAGCCAGGAAGGAAATGACGTTTAAGGGGACGATCGCCAGCCCCTCAGTGGAGCCGGTTGACCATATTAAAAGATTCAGAACTCCAAAATCAATGGCCGTGTTCAGCACTCCGACCTCTATGAACCTTATCGCCTGGTAAGCTATTTTTACGAACCTGCTGAAAAAGTCAGCCGCTAATAACCCTAAAAAGAAAAGCACGGGGAATAATATGGGCATTATCCAGACCAAAGACGAGATTGACGCCAGTCCTTTGAACTCTTCGTTATACGGATTTTTAATCACAAGATACAAAAACCAAGCAAAAGCTTCTCCTAAAATCAGGCTGTAAAGAATATTTTTCTTTGAAACGTTCAATAATTTTGTCATTTTTTTAATATTTTACAACTTTAAATGTTACCGGATCTATTTTCATCCTGTCCCCTCTCTTGATCTCCCCGCCGAGCACGGCCCTGGCCAAGGAGTTTTCCACCTTGTCCTGGATGACCCTTTTCATCTCCCTGGCCCCGAACTCGGGGCTGTAGCTCAATTCGACTATCTTTTCCTTGAGCTCTTTTGATATTTCAAATTCAATGTCCTTTTCAAAAAGATCCTTTTTCAGCTTTCCCAGGATTAGCTGAGAAATGTCCAGAAGATTGTCTTTGCTCAAAGGAGTGAAAACCACCACCGCATCAAACCTGTTGACGAACTCCGGCCTGAAAATGCCCCTTTCAAAAAGATAGCCGAAAAGCTCGCCTTTTACCAGGGACCAATTGCTCTTCTCGGAAATGGCTTTCAGGATTATCCTGTAGCCTGCGTTGGAAGTGGCGATGATGATGCTGTTCTTGAAGTCAACCTTTCTGCCGAGCCCGTCGGTGACGTATCCTTCGTCCAGAATCTGCAGGAAAATGTTCAAAATATTGGGATGAGCCTTTTCTATTTCATCCAGCAGTATCAGGGAAAAGGGATCCTCCCTCACCTTGGTTGTTAAAAACCCGTCTTCATTAACTGAGCCTATCAGCCGGGAAATGTCCTTGGCCTGCTGGAATTCGGACATGTCCATCCTGATCATCTTTTTCTCTGAACCGAAATATATGTCGGCCAAAGCCTTTGACGTTTCTGTCTTTCCAACCCCTGTCGGGCCCAAGAAAAGGAAGGTTCCCATGGGTTTGGCTTTCTCGGTTATGCCGGATCTCGCCCTCCTCAAGGCCGAAGACACCTCCTTGACCGCCAGCTCCTGGTTGACGATCCTCTGGTGTATCAGTTTTTCCATGTTCAAAAGTATCTCTTTTTCCTTCTGGCCCGTTTCTCCTATGGGAATCTGGGTCTTTTCGGATATTATCTTCTCAACGTCAGATTCCAGGACTATCTTCCTTCTTTCGGAAGAGACCGCCACGCAAACCTCGTCCAAAAGATCCATGGCCTTTTTCGGGAAAGGAACGTTGACGATGTACTTTTCGGAAAGAGCTATCGCCTCTCTCATGGCCGGGAAGGAAACGAAGACTCTGTATTTCCTCTCCAAAATCGGGATTATCTCTTCCAAGATGCGCATGGTCTCTTCTTTCGAAATCTCCGGGACTTCAACTTTTTCGAACAAAGACAGTATCGAGGAATTCCTTTCGATGTCCTGGTGCAGGCCCTCATACGTCGAAACCGCTATTATCTGGAACTGGGGAAAGCTCAAAAAGGAAGAAAGGGCGCCGGAAATATCAGCCACCCCGGCTCTCTCTTCGCCGGCTACGAAGCTGTGGAACTCGTCTATCACCAGAATGACGTTCCCGGCCGAAACCGTTTCCCTGAAAATGCGGGTCAATACTTCTTCGACTTCCTCCTTGCCTTTGTGCTGGGATAAAAGATACGGAAGGTCGAGCTCCATCACTCTCTTGAAATTGACTTCGGGAAGGCTCTGCCCCAGAACGCTCCTGCAGGCGATGTCGCTGATGATGCTTTCCCTTCCCACTCCAGGCTCCCCGACAAGCAAAACGTTGTTGATTTCCCTTCTGGAAAGGATCCTTTCTGCAGCCTGTATCTGCTCATCGTGCCCGACTCTGTCAGGGAAGCCCTGTTGCCTCATTATTCGGGTCCAGTCGACTGAATATCTGTCTAAGGTGGAAGTGTATCCGGCAGCCCATTCCCTTCCCAGGCTCCCTTTCCTGATGAGATTCTTGTAGCTCCACCATTTTTTCGCCTCTTTTATCTCCCCTTGCAGGGCTTCCATCCACGAGACAACGCTTTCGACGTCCTTTGGCTTCAGTTCAGCCCTCACTAAGGTTTTCTTGAAGAAAGCGTTATTTTCAGCCAGGCCTGAAAGCATATCCCCGATCTCGATCCTCTGGTGGTTCTTTTTGGCCGCAAAACCCAAAGCGGACGATATTGCTTCCTGGAAATCATTGGAATATCCAGAACTGCCTTTCTTTCCTCTCAAAGCCCCGTCCATTTCCTGTTTCAAGGATTCCATCATCTTTCCCCAGCTTATAAGCGACCTTGAGAAGACGAATCTCAGGACAGGGTTCTTTTTCATCAAAAAATATAAAAGGGCGGAAGAATCCAGTTCTCCAACTTTTTTTGATTTAGCCCACTTCGTGGCCGCTTCAACGCTTTTTGCCGAAGAGAAGCTCAGATATTCGGCAAGGTTGCAGCCTTCCGGTTTTTCAAAAGCGCTTTTCAGACCGTGTTTAAGCTCAGGATTAGCAAGCTTCAAGTTGAAAAAATCCTGAAAAACCTTGCTTTTTACTCCCAAGACCAAGAAAATGAATGAAGCTCCAAGCAGCCTGGACAAAAAGATTTCTTTAAAGGAATAAGTGAATAATCCGAAAAGGAAAGCGGCAAAGGAAACCGCAAAAAGAGCCCAGAAAACGTTCTTTGAGAAAAAGGATATTTTGATGAAAGGAGCGCCGCGCCCTTTCACCGCCCTGTATATCCCAGCTTTTTTTAGGTTGAAATTGAACATGTTTTCAAAAAATCAGATCCAGGCTGAAAACGAAGATCGCCAGCATCAGCAAAGGCAGGGTCAGCCAGCAGAAAAGAACGACCAAGCCTAAAAGAACGATCGCAAGCTCCGCAGCAGCGCCCGCCAGTATCAAAAAAGACCTCACTATGGCTCCCAGAATCCTGGAAATGAGGTTGGACAGCAAGGCTTCCGCATTGAGCTTGAAGTCGAAAGGATTGCCGTAAGACCATTTGTACTTCCTCCAGGGGGAGAAAAGGGTCTTCAAAAGCAAAGGAATGGAAAAATAGTAAAGATTGAATTTCAAAAATCCCTTCCATCCTTCAAGGATGGCCTTGACCCTGTCTGAATAATGCCATTTGAGATACGCTCCCAGGATTTTTACCATTACCCCATTATATCAAAAAAACCCTGCTAATAAAACGAACCTGTCAGAAAACGGGCAAGTAATTCTCTGCGACCTGCCTGTATATGTTTTGAACGTCGGTCTTGAGGTCTTCTGACCCCAGAAGAACGACCGCCATGTTCCTTGCTTCTCCTCCAATGAGGATATTGAAAATGAAAACCCCGCTGTTCTTCGAAAGGGAAGAATAGCTGGCTTTTCCCCCGATGAAATCCGGATCCTTGAAAAAGATGTTCTCATTCGCCATCTCTTCTATATCAAAGCTTACCCCGCCGAAGCTCCTGACCTCGTTCCCCTTGGTTATCTCAAGAAGAGGAGGCCTGGCGAAGAATATGTATCTTGCAAGCTGGAAAAGGTCCTGGGCGGTGGAAACGTTTTCCAGGCTGAAGCCGTGGGAATCGACGAATCTGGAATCTTCCATAAGTATGGATCCGGCCTTTTCATTCATCAGCTCTACGGTTCTGGTTTTTCCCAAAAATCCGGAAAGCGCCTGGGCAGCGTCGTTGGAAGATTCCATCAGAAGCGGATAGAAAAGCTCGACCGGCCTGAAGCTCTCCCCTGTTTTGAGCCCTTTTGTCGAGCCGAAAGCTTCCAGCATTTCCGGATCAACGGTTATGGATTCTTCCAGATCAACATTCTCTGCAACAACGACTGCGGCCATCAGCTTGGTCAAGGAAGAGCAAGGAAGCTGCTTTTCCGGCTCCTTTTTTGCAAAGACGAAACCAGAATCAATGTCAACTGCCAGATAGCTTTCAGCTGTGATTCCTTCGATTTCAAAATCGTTTTCCCTGATGAAGGCAGCGCCTTCTTTTTCTGCGGCCAAGACCAGCACCGGCATGCCTATCTCGGCAAGCTGATATACTTCTTCTGCGTCTTTGGTGGAAAGCCTTATGCATCCTCCGGAAACAGATGAGATGAGCTCATCTCCATTGGGATAATAGGGCTCTCCGTGGATGTAGTATTTCCCGTAATAATGCAGGGCGTAAGGCATATATACTTCTGATATCCCGGAATATCCGAATTTGTTGCCGCCAAGGACTTGGTACAGGCCGAAAGCCGACCCTCCCCAGCTGGAAACGTCACCTTTGGCCAATATCGGAAACTTTTTAAACAAATCCCCTTCCTGATAGATCCTCGCTTCCATGGCAGAAAGATCGACCTCTATGAAGCTCTTGCCTTCTTTGGCGAGATCTTCTTTGATGTCCTCTATGGTTTTCAAGAAAAAGCTTTCTTCATCCAAAAAAGCGCAATAAAAAGAGCTCGCGCTTTGAGAAAGGCAGCCCGACATAAAAAAGGCGGGCAGTCCCCCGAAAGCCAGTAAAAATCCTTTGAAAAATATGAGAATGAATCCCAGGATAAAAAAAAGCTCCTTCATTTGAATCCCTTCAAAATTCAGCCCGACCTGATATGTGGACGATGCAGGACTTGAACCTGCGACCTCTACAATGTGAATGTAGCGCTCTAGCCAGCTGAGCTAATCGTCCGAATTGCCTGAATCAAGAAAAGTTAATATAATATAGTAAAGAAAGAGCCAATATGCAAGTCTTCGAATTCTATTTCAATCCGAAAGCCAGGGAGAACTCGATCTTCGAGAGCTTCGTTTACGAGCCGGAAAATATTTCCGAAAAAAGGCTCGGGAGCCTTTGCATTGCAGGAGAGCTGGCCAACGCCTTCCCGGGGGACAAGGAATTTTTAAACGACCTGGCCAAAGTTATAAAAGAGGAGTATTACTCAAACTTTCAAAGGTCTTCGGAAGCCGCTCTCAAAGAATCCTTAAGGAAAGCGAACGAGCATCTGGCCAGGTTGGCCAAAGCGGAAAAAGTGAACTGGGTCGGGAACCTCAACTTCGCCGCCCTGGCGATCAAGGAATCCAGCCTCACCCCTTTCGTCTTCAACAGCAGCGTTCCCTTTATCCTGAACTACGCCCAGGTCGGGGAAATGAAAATACTGCTGCTGAAAAGAAACGAAATACTGGATATAAGCAGGGATCTTGAAGCCAGGGAAACGGAAATATATCCTTTGAAGGTTTTCGAAAACGTGGTTGCCGGACGGCTGGAGTCGGAAGACAGGGTGATCGTGGCCACCAAAGAGGTTTTTTCCGCTCTTCTGCCAAAGCCGGGAAGGAAGAAAAAGCAGGCCGAAGAAAAAGAATATTCGATCAATGACTTCTTTGAAGCCAAGAGCCAAAAAGAGATAAACCAAATATTGAAGGCAAAGAAAAACGAGCTTTCGGAAGTTTCCGGCATATTCATCTTCATCGTTCCGGAGGAGGAAAACAGCGGGAAATCAGGCATGTTCCCTTTTAAAAGCTTCCATTTGAAGCTTCCTTTGCCGAAACTCCATTTCCCGAAAACCCCGCATCTAATCGACCTTCCCAGGCCGTCTTTGCCAGACCTGAACCTAATCAGGAAAGAAGAGAAACTGCAGCTGGGAAGCCAGCCTTCCAGAAAAAACGCGAAAATAGTGCTGGCCTTGCTGCTGATCCTGGCTGTCAGCTACCTTATATCAAATCTGGAGCAAAAAGCGGAAATAACCCCGGAAATGATCGAGGAAATAAAAAACAAGGAGGCGGAAGCAGAAAACTTCATCATCCTTGAAGAAAAGGATAAAGCCTTTTCTTTGCTGAACTCTACCTTAGAGGAGATCAAACTATTCTCAGATTCCGAAATTCAGGAAAGCCAGGAACTTTCAGACCTGAAAAGCTCCCTGGAAGAGAAGCTTTCCTCTTTGAGCAAATTAAAAACTATTGAAAACCCAGAACTTTTCATTGAGACAGTAAGCAATTCATCTTTGATGGCGCCTCAAAGGATGATTAAGGCAGAAAGCGATTTCTATTTTTACAATCCCCTTTCTCCATCCATCCTGAATATAAATACTGAAAGCCGGCAGAAAAAAACGCTCAGTCTGGAAGGAAACGCAGAATCCGGCATGGCTTTCTCAAATTCCGCCTTTTTCTACTCTGGCCCGGATGCGCTGACTGAATACTCTGATGCTGGAGCGCAAAAATTCACGCTGGAATTTAAAGAAAGCTTCAGGTTCGGCGAAGGCCAGATATTCTTTTCCGGCGCCTACTTCTTGGAAGAAACGGAAGGAAGAATAATCAGATTCGAACTTTCAAACAGCAAAAATTCTGAAGGCGAAAACTGGCTGACTCAGCCCAGAACGACCAAGGGAGAATCAATGGCCATTGACGGGAACATATGGGTTCTTAATTCAGCAAACAAGATAGAAAAGTATTATAAAGGCGAACTCAAAGAAACCATTTCTCCTGTCGTCTTCCCTTCCATCGAGAACGCGACAAAAATAGCAACCTCAGCTGCCGCTCCCTATCTTTTCCTTCTGGAACCCGGCCAAAACAGGCTGATAGTGCTGGATAAAAAAGGAGGCATCTTCAAACAGTATGCGAGCGAAAAATTCAACGACCTCCTCGATTTATCGATTTCAGAAAACGGAAAAACCGCCTTCCTGCTAAACGGAACCAAGGTATATAAGCTGAATATCGAATGAGTCCGGCTTTAAACCAAAAACCCGCGCCATTAAAGGCGCGGGCTTTCAGTTATTTTGCTACTTGAGTTCCACTTTCGCGCCGGCTGCCTCGAATTTCTTCTTGAGGTCTTCCGCTTCCTCTTTCTTCACGTTCTCTTTGACCACCTGAGGTCCTGCAGCTGCCGCCTCGACGAGGTCCTTGGCCTCTTTCAGCCCTTTGCCGGTGGCGTCTCTGACCACCTTGATGACGTCGATCTTCTTCTCTCCGACAACTTTCAATTCGACCGTGAACTCGCTTTTTTCTTCAGCTTGATCTGCTCCCGCTGCCGGAGCTCCTGCCGGAGCTGCTGCTACCGGAGCTGCAGCCGATACTCCGAACTTCTTCTCTAGAACCTTGACCAGCTCGGCCAAGTCGAGCACTGAAAGCCCCTCGATGGACGAAATCAGCTGCTTGAACTTCTCTGGAACTTCCACTTTTTCTTCTTCTTTTTTTTCTTCTTCGGCCATTAAAATTTGATCTCGATCTGGAGAAAGCCGGATGGCGCCTGGCGGAATCCAGTTTGCCTCCAGATTCGGATGTTCGTTATTTTTTAATTGAACCCAATACGTAAACAAGGCTCCTCAGATTCCATCGCAGGGAATTCATCAATCCGTAGACCGGTGCGCCTATGCTTCCCACCACGTTCGCCAGAAGCTGTTCGCGGGACGGAAGCTCGGCTATTTCCTTTGCCCTGTCGCCTTCGAAAAACTCGCTTCCTATGAACCCTCCCAGGATCTTTACGGTGCCAGTGGTCTTAGCAAAATCGTTAAGCGCCTTGAAAGGGAAAACCTGGTCCTTGTAGCTGAATCCGGCAGCCACTTCGCCTCCCAACCCGGAAGGCCATTTCATGCCTTTTTCTTCCAAGGCTATTTTGAAAAGGGTCTTCTTGGCTACCTTCAGCTCAGCCTCGTTCTTCCTCATCTGGGCCCTTATGGATGAAAGGTCCTTCACATTGGTCCCGGTGAAGTCCACGAAAACCAGGGACTTCTGCTTTTCGACCTTGTCTTTCAGCTCCTTGACCGTCTCCTGTTTCTTTTGTTTTGTTATTGCCATGATGTTTGTAAATAAAAAACTGTGGGTTCGCCACAGACACGCTACGCTCCAAAATAAGCGTCTATCACCTGAATGGGACTTATTTATCCGCCTCTGTCCATCGGAAGATGGAGTTTCGGCGGAATCGCCCATTGTCTGCGGCTGTTTTCGATTATACCTGAAGAATAATTACTGTCAATACCTCAGTCCTTAATCTTCCTTACCAGAGCCTTGCCGAAATCCTCTGCCGCCGAAGGCCCGCAGGCAGTGACGACGCTTCCGTCCTCGACCACCTTTTTTTCTTCGTAATCCGCCCCGTTTTCCTTCAGAATCTTGACCGCCTGTTTATTCATCGGGGCTGACCAGACAGTGGCTTTCCTGCCTTTCAATATTCCGGATTTGGCTAAAACAACCGGAGCTATACAGATGGCAGAAACGATCTTCCCTTTTTCAAAAGCCTCCTTAGCCGCTTTCTGGAAATTTTCATTGTCCAGATTCAAAGACATGCCTGGTCCGCCCACAAAAGCTATCGCATCGAAATCAGAGATCTTCGATTCATCAATCGTAAAATCGACCTCAGCCTGGCCTCCGTCGTCTCCGAGGGCAGTCCCCTTTTCCGTGCTGGCGGTGAAGACTTTGACGCCGGCCGATTCAAGAATGCCCTTGGGGATGAAGTATTCGGGATCCTTGAATCCCCTGAAAGCGATGACGAAAAGCGCTTTTTTAGCCATATAGTTATCCTTCAATGAAAGGGACGAAAGCGAATCCAGGATATTCCTTTTCCATGAATTCTCCTTCACCTGTTTTTTCAATGCTCCAGATCGAAGACTTTATCGGAACCACCATTTTCCCTCCTGTTTTCAATTGATTCCTCCAGGCGGAAGGGATGCCGCCCTCCAAAGAAGCTGAGCACAATATCCTGTCAAAAGGGGCTTCTTTTTCACAACCTTTTTCCGCGCTCCCCTGGATCACCTTCACCCTTCCCTGTTTTATGAATCCGTATTTCTCTATATTTTCTTTTGCGAATTCGGCCAGTTCGGGAACGATTTCAAAGGATATGACTTTCCCTGATATTTCAGCCAAAAGGGCGGACGTCCAGCCAGATCCGGCTCCCACGTCAAGTATTTTCTCCCCCTCTTCGGGCTGGAGCTCTTCCAGCATGAAAGCCACGACCGAAGGCTGGGAAATGGTCTGATTAAAACCTATGGGCAGGGCCGAATCCTCTTCAGAAAAATCTTTTTCCTGGAAAGGAAGAAAATCGATCCTTTTTATCTTCCTGAAAGCCGAGATTATCTTCGGCGTCTTCAGGGATTTTTGAAAGATAAGCTTTTCGACCAGCTCCATTGTTATATCGCCTATTTCTCCTTGAGAGAAGATTTGCTGACTATTATTTTATAGACGCTTTCGATGAAGTCCCCTCCCGCATAGCCGACGATGAAAGAGATGGCCGGAGTAAAGCTGCCAAACAGGGTTAGCCCCGCCTCTTTCACTGACATTGCGCACAAGATTCCGACCGTCCCGGAAACGAAAGCCATGCCGAAGAAATAAGGAATGTTGAACCCGACATTCTTGTAAGAGAACTGGTGCTTGAGGAATCCGACCAGCCCCCTGACCACTCCTCCGCCGAAACCGGCAATCAATATTTGCAAATACATGTTTTTATTCGTATCTTCGAAGGGCCTCGACCGGCTTCATTTTCGCCGCCTGCCTGGCAGGCAGAAGCCCGGCTATGCACCCTACGAAGAATGAAAATCCGAGGCCGAACATTATTATCCCCGGAGTTGTTGAAGCCGTGAAATAGAACATGGGGCTGGCAGCCGCATAAGCTTCGATGAGGCGGGCCAGGATTATCCCGAGTAAAGTGCCTCCTATGCCTCCGGCAAGCCCGATGATCCCGGCTTCGATCAAAAATATGGCGAGAACCGCCGAGTTTTGGGCCCCTATCGCCTTCATCGTCCCTATCTCCCTCGTCCTTTCCCGGACAGAAGTGAACATGGTGTTGGTTATTCCTATCCCTCCCACGACTATGGCAATGCTGGCGAATGCGACTATGGCAAGCTGTATTACGGC
>CAYVNG010000010.1:0-12380 GCA_964452875.1 uncultured Candidatus Saccharibacteria bacterium | reverse complement strand
ATCATAATCTTACCTGGAAAAGCGCGGTTGCCAGGCTCGCTTCCGATCACGAAAAAGGATTGAAGGAAGATCAGGTCGCCGAAAGGAGAAGAATATTCGGAGCAAACAGCCTTCCGAAAGAAAAGCAGCTTTCAAGCCTGAAAATATTCCTCGGGCAGTTCAAGAACCCTCTTGCTTACATCCTTATAATCGCCGGAGCCGTCACTTTGTTTCTGAATGATTATACCGACAGCCTCGTCATTTTCGTGGCCGTTTTTTTGAATACGATAGTCGGATTTTTCCAAGAAAGGAAAGCCTCCTCGACTCTGGCCGCTTTGAAGAAAATCGTGAAGCATGAGGCCGAGGTGATAAGGGAAGGGCGCGAGAAAATGGTGGATTCTGAAAACCTGGTTAAAGGAGACGTCATTATACTGAAGCCGGGGTTCAAAGTCCCCGCTGACGCAAGGGTAACGGAGTCATTCGGCTTGAAAGTGAACGAAATGGCTTTGACGGGAGAATGGCTTTCTGCCGACAAAAACAGCAAAGTCATTCCCGAAAACACTCCTTTAGCCGACAGGGATAACATGGTTTACATGGGAACCATTGTTGAATGCGGAAAGGCAAAATGCGTAGTAACCGCAGTTGGAGTTGAAACGGAAATAGGAAAAGTCGCCTTGATGGTCAAGAAAGCGAAAGAAGAAAAAACCCCTTATCAAGAAAAGATAGCCAGCCTTTCCCGCATAATCGGGGCGATCATCGCCTTAATCTGCCTTTTCATATTCATCGAAGGCATGGCGACAGGAGGGAAGTTTATGGAAATGTTCACCACCGCCGTCGCAGTGGCTGTGGCTTCGATCCCCGAAGGCCTGCCTGTCGCCGTGACCGTCATTTTGGCCTTGGGCATGCAGAGGATCTTGAAGAAAAACGGCTTGGTTAGAAAACTCACTTCCGCTGAAACCCTGGGCAGCACCAGCATCATCTGCGCTGACAAAACAGGCACTCTGACAGAAGGAAGGATGAAAATGGCCAGGATAATGACCGCAGGAGAAATTCTTAATGAGAAAAAGAGGTCAGAAGACGAAACTTTTCTTTTGAAGATAGCCAGCCTTTCCAACCAGGCTTTTATTGAAAATCCTGAAGCGAAAATTGAAGACTGGATAGTCAGAGGGAAACCCACGGACAAGGCCTTGCTCTTGGGCGCTGCGGCTTCGGGGATAAGAAGAGAAAACCTGGAAAAAGGGATGGATCTTTTAAAGGAGATAGTATTCGACCCGGCGGAAAAATACGTTGCCCGCGTATTCAGGAAAGGAGATAAAACGATTCTTTACGTTTCCGGAGCCCCGGAAATGATTCTTGATAAATCGACTTTCTTTTCAGCTGGCGGCAAAGAAGAGAAAATCGGAGAAAAAAAGATTTTCGCTGAAAAGCTGAATATTATGGCTTCCCAGGGGATGAGGACAATAGCTTTGGCTTACAAGATTGGAGGCCGATGGGAAGGGGAATTGGATGACTTGGTTTTCGCCGGATTCATAGGATTGGAAGATCCGGTCAGACCAGAAGCCAAGGAAGCGATATCAGCCTGCAGCGAAGCAGGGATGAGGCTTGTCATTGTGACTGGAGATCACAGGCTCACTGCCATGGCGGTGGCTGAAAAGATAGGATTCAGCCTCAAAGAGGAGAACATCATGGAGGGCAGGGATCTGGACAGCCTTCCAAGGAGAGAACTGGAAGAAAGAATGAAAGATATTTCCGTTTTTGCCAGGGTCGAACCCAGGCACAAGATGATGATCGTTGATTTCTGGCAGCAAAAAGGAGAAGTGGTGGCCATGACCGGGGACGGGGTAAACGATGCCCCTGCCTTAAAGAAAGCGGACGTGGGGGTGGCTTTGGGATCGGGCACCGAGGTGGTCAAGGAAACCTCGGATCTTGTTTTGCTGGACGACAGATTTTCCATCATTGTGGCTGCGGTCCAGGAAGGAAGGGCCATTTTGGATAATATAAGAAAAGTGATTACGTATCTTCTTTCCGACAGCTTCACGGAGATCATTCTTGTCGGGTTCAGCATCTTCGCCGGACTCCCTTTGCCGGTGACCGCCACCCAGATTCTGTGGGTGAACCTCATGGAAGACGGCCTGCCCAACATCGCCTTGGCTTTCGAGAAAAAGGAAAAGGACGTCATGCGGCAGAAGCCGGGCAGGCATAATACGCCGCTTCTGACCAAGGAAATGAAGTTCATAATTTTCATCATCGGAATGGTCACTGACCTGGTTCTGCTGTTCGTCTTTTCCTGGATGTGCGGCCAGGACTATCCCATTGAATACGTGAGGACCGTTGTTTTCGCGATACTGGGAATCGATTCCCTGTTCTGCGTCTTTTCCTGCAAGAGTCTGAGAAAGAACATCTGGAGGACCAATATCTTTGACAACAGATTCCTGTTTTTAGCCTGGCTGTCAGGAGTTCTGGCCTTAGTCGTTTCATTATATCTTCCATTCTTAAACCGCATTCTGGGCACGGTCCCTTTGCCGCTTTCCGCCTGGTGGGTGGTTTTGGGCCTCGGGTTCTTGAACCTTGTTTTGATAGAAGCAGCCAAATATTATTTCATCTTCAGAAAAAAAACCAATGAATAAAAGGACTGTTTTGGCTTCCAGCGTCCTGGCAGGGACCGTTGTCGGAGTTGGGATATTCTCTTTGCCGTATATCACCTCAAGGGTAGGGCTTTTGACAATGTCCGCATATTTTATTGCATTGGGAGGAGTTTCCGTCCTTATTCATCTTTTTTTCGGAGAGATCGCCTTGAAATCGCCGGATTTCAAAAGACTGCCGGGATTGGTGAAGACATACCTTGGCAAAAAGGCGGAAAAAGTTTCCTTTGTTTCTTCGATCCTCGGTCTGTCAGGCGCGGTTCTGGCGTATCTGATCGTGGGAGGGGAATTTCTGGCTAGCTTTCTGATGCCGTATCTCGGGCAAAGCCAGCTGTTTTATACCCTGGTCTATTTTTTCATCGGTAGCGCTTTCATCTTTTCCGGGATAAAAGCCATAGCCAGGGTCGAATTCTGGGCGGTCGTTCTCTTCATCCTGGTTTTGACCGCCATCTTTTTTAAAGCTGGCCAGCAGGACCTGATATCCTTCAGCAACCTTTTTTCATCTTTTGGCCAAAGGGACTTGTTTTTGCCTTACGGGGCAGTCCTTTTTTCCTTGTGGGGGATTTCCGTTGTTCCGGAAATGGAAGAAATGCTCGGAAACGACAAAAGGATGCTCAAATCCTCAATTTTGGCAGGCATGGCTGTTTCCATAGCTGTCTCCTTTTTATTTGTCATATTGGTCCTGGGTATAACAGGGCTTGAAACCGTTGAATCGGCTCTACCTGGGCTTGAAGGTATTCTCGGAAAGGGGACGATGAGTTTGACCTTATTATTCGGTCTGGCTGCGACTTTCACTTCCTTCGTCACTCTGGGCCTAACATTAAAAAAGGTTTTCTGCTATGATCTCAATAAAGGAGAGAAGTTGTCATGGGCGCTGAGCTGTTTTCCCGCTCTTATTTTATTCCTGCTGGGGATAAAAAGCTTCATCGGGGTGATAAGCTTTGTCGGAGGGGTGATGATCGGGCTGGACGGTTTTCTCGTCATCCTCATCTATCAGAAGATAAAAGGAAAGAGATGCAGAATCGTCACACTCCCTTTGGCAATTCTTCTTCTTTTCGGGATCGTTTATGAAATAATCTACTTTCTGACATGATCTTTTTTTATATCCTGTTATTCGTTTTTTCCTGCTTCATTTTGTTCTGGTCCGGGCAGCAGGTGGTCAGGTCTTCAGCCCGAGTGGCCGCTTTTTTGAACTGGAAGGAATTCGTTGTCGCTTTTTTCCTGGTGGCCATGGCCGCTTCCATACCCAACCTTTCTTTGGGCATTTCCGCCGCTTTGAGGGGAATTCCCGAGCTTTCTTTCGGGGACATAGTCGGAGGGAACCTGGTGGATCTTACGGTCGCCGTGGCCCTGGCCGCTTTGGTGGCCAAAGGCCTGCCTTCTGACGGATGCACGGTGCAATCCACTTCCGTTTTCGCCTCGATCGTGGCCGTCTTGCCCATTCTTCTCATCTTTGACGGAAAACTCGGCAGGGCAGACGGCATGATTTTGATATTCTGTTTCTTCCTCTACGTCTTCTGGCTATTTTCGAAGGAAGAAAGATTCAAAAAAGTCTGCGACGGGAATTCAACTCCCATTGTCAGAAAGTTCGCCGTTTTCATCAAGGATCTTGGCAGGATAGCCTTGGGTCTAGCCCTTTTGGCGCTTTCCGCCGAAGGAATAGTCAGATCTTCCACCTATTTTGCCGGGTTTCTGAATGTGCCTTTGTCGCTCGTCGGCATACTCATCGTCGGCCTGGGAACCTCCCTTCCGGAAACTAATTTTGCCATAATGTCGGCCAGGAAAGGGAAGACCGGAATGATCCTCGGGAACCTGATGGGTTCGGTCATTACGGCCGCCACTTTGGTCTTAGGCACGGTGGCTTTGATATGCCCGATCGAGATCCCGGATTTTTCCCATTTTGCCGCCGGGCGAGCGTTCCTGATAGCAGCGGCCCTGTTTTTCTTTTTCTTCGTCAAAAGCGACAAGAAGGTCACCAAAAAAGAAGCAGTTTTCCTCATGATCCTTTATATCTCTTTCGTTTTAGTTGAACTGATGATGAAATAGTGATAAAATGGGGAGCATGCAGACAGCATTGTTGGTTTCAATCGTTGTTTTGCTCTTGGCTGTCTTGGTTTCGGTCGCTGTTTTTCTGCTGAAGAAAACAGGAACCGACAAAAATCAATCAAGCGACATAAGGGAACTCGAAAGGAGGATCACCGACCTCATGGCTTCCCAATTGAAGGAGATGAGGGACGGGCAGATCGGGGATTCCAGGGAGATGCACAAGCAGATATCCGATTTCACCCGAGAGGCGACCCAGATAAAAGAAGAGCTGAAAAGAGTGGAAGAAAACGTCAAGGAAGTCTCTTCCTTCCAGGACATTTTCAAATCTCCCAAACTTAGAGGTCAGTGGGGGGAAGCTTCTTTGGAACACATCCTTTCCCAGCATTTTCCCGAAGAGCTTTACGTCTCCCAGTACCTTTTCTCGTCAGGAGAGAAGGTTGACGCAGTGTTGAAGCTTCCCAACGGGAAAATCCTGCCGATTGACGCCAAGTTCCCGACAGAGAACTTCGCCAAGATGGCGGAAGCAGGGGAGGCAGACAAGCCTCATTTCCAGAAAAAGTTCGCGGAGGACGTTAAGTTAAAAATAGAAGAGATCGCCTCGAAATACATTCTCGCTTCCGAAAATACGGTGGACTTCGCTTTGATGTACATCCCGGCCGAAGCCATCTACTACGAGATTATCAATAATATAGGAAAAGAGACGGATCTGAACTCTTTTGCCTGGTCAAGAAGGATAATCCTCACCTCTCCCAATACCATCTATCTGACCTTGAGGACCATAGAACACTGGTTCAGGGATTCCCAGGTCTCCAGGAAGACGCAGGATATTTTGAAGAGGCTGGGGAAGATAAATGAGGATTCCAGAAGGCTGGCCGACGACTTCAGGAAGCTTGGAGGCCATTTGAAAAACACGGTTTCCGCCTACGAAAGTTCTGAAAAGAGGTTGGACCTCTTCAGCCAGAAAGTAGAGAAGCTTATTGACATTAAGGAGCAGAAAAGGTTAAAATCAAAATCAAATTAATCAATACAAAAAAATCATGCTATCTGTCATAAGGACCGGCGGAAAACAATATATCGTTTCCCCGGGAAAGAAAATAAAGATAGAGAAGTTAGAAAATAAGCCCGGGACAGAGGTTGCTTTTTCAGACGTCCTCTTGATGGAAAAAGCCAAGAGTTTGGAAATCGGAAAACCGACCGTCAAAGGGGCGAAAGTGACAGCCAAGGTTTTGAGCCAGCGGAAATCGAAGAAGACCATAGTCTTCAAATACAGCCCGAAGAAGAGATTCAAGAAAAAAACCGGCCATCGCCAGTCTTTTACGGAAGTCGAGATCAAAAATTTGGAAGAGCAGGCTTAGGCCTGCTTTCTGTTTTCAAGAGCCCAGGACAGGGTTTCATCGCCGGCATATTCCAGTTCGCCTCCGACGGGAATGCCTCGGCCCAGCCTGGTCATTTTCCTGTTGTCTGGCAGGTTTTTTTTAAGGAGCCTCTCTATATACAGTCCGGTCGCTTCTCCTTCGGGAGTGGAATTGGTGGCGATTATTATCTCCTGGAATTCAGCTTCGAGGCCGAATCTTTTCGGGTCTTTAGCTCTTCTTATGAGTTCAGCCGCCCTGATCTTCTCAATGTCCTGCTTCCTGAGGGTGGAGATCGTTCCTCCAAGTATGAAATAAAGACCTTTGTATCTTTTCGTCTTTTCCAGGGATGCAAGGTCGCTTTCCTTTTCCACTACGCAAAGCAGGGATCTGTCTCTTCCTTTGTCAGAACATATGTCGCAAAGATCTTTTTCCCCGCTTTTTTCAAACGGAGCGAAACAGAAACCGCACAGCCTTATCTTTTTTTCCAGCTCCTCTATGGCGTTTAACAGGGAGCGGACGTCTTTTTCTGGAAGCTGGATCAAATAGGAAACAAAACGGCTGGCAGTGCGCGGGCCGATGGTCGGGAATTTCGAGAATAGGTCGATTAAATCCTGGATGAGTTGGGAGGACATGTTATTCCTGGATTCCTTTTTCCAGATTTTTGAAAGAGGCTCTCGGTTCGTCGAAGAAAAGATCCGCCTTTCCGACCGGGCCGTTCCTGTGCTTGGCTATGATTATCTCTGCTATTCCTTTTCTGGACGTGTTTTCCCTGTATTTATCTTCCCTGTGGATGAAAAGGACCACGTCAGCGTCCTGTTCTATGGCTCCTGTCTCTCTCAAGTCAGAAAGCCTGGGGACCTGGGGAGACCTCTGCTCAACCGCCCTTGAGAGCTGGGAAAGAGCCAGCACCGGTATGCCGAGCTCCTTGGCCAGGCCTTTCAAAGATCTGGAGACCTCGGTCATCTGCTGGACCATGGAAGCGTTCGAGTTTCTAGGCTCCATCAACTGCAAATAATCCACGATTATGAGCCCGAGGCCCTTGTCTGCCTGAAGGCGTCTGGCCATGGCTCTCATCTGGATTATGTCGGCTGAAGAAAGGTCGTCGATGTATATGGGAGCTTCGGCTAAAGAATCCAGCGCTTCCCCGATTATGATCAAATCGTTGTTTTCACCTTCAGTAGAAATCCTTCCTGTCCTGAGCTTCCATAAATCAATTCCTGCCTGGGCTGCCAGCAACCTGTCTATTATCTGGTCTTTTGCCATTTCAAGGGAGAATATGCCGACAGGTATTTTTTCTTGCACCGCGCAGTACCTGGCGATGTCCAGAGCCAGGGCGCTTTTTCCCAAAGAAGGGCGGGCGGCCAGTATTATCAAATCCGATTTCTGGAGTCCGGAGAGTATGTTGTCCAACTCATGAAACCCGGTCGGAATTCCCCTGGGCATTCCCTTGTGCTTGGCCAGGTTGTTTATCCTTTCGAATGCCTCACCGAGCTCAGTCTTAAGGGAAACGAAATTCTGGGTGAGGCTTCTCTGGGTTATGCTGAATATCCTTTTCTCGGCCCTGTCCAAAAGGATGTCCACGTCCTCTGTCTCGTCGTATCCCATCATCCCGATTTCGTAGCTGGCCTCGATCATGTCCCGCAGTATCCTTTTCCTCTGCACAATTTTCGCGTAGCTCAGGACGTGGAGGGCGTTGGGGACCGAGTTTATGAGGTCGGTGAGAAAGGCGTTCCCTCCGATTTCCTTCAGCCTTCCTTTCTCCTTGAGTCTGGAAGAAACGGAAAGGAGATCTATCGGTTCTCGCTTTTCGAAAAGCTCCTGTATAACCTGGTATATCTCCTTATGGACTTCCTTGTAGAAATCCTTCGGGCTCAGAAAATCAACCACCTTTAAGATGGCGTCTTTGTCCAGCATCAAGCATCCCAGAAGGGAAGTTTCAGCCTCTATGTTTTGGGGAGGTATTTTTTCAGGCAGATCTTTGTTTTTGTTTCCTTCCATGATTATGAGTAAGTTCAGCTAAGCATAATATATCATTTCAGCGATCTTTGGCAACAAGAGCGGTTGATTCATTCCGATATTTGCCGTATTTTATCTTAAAGGAGGAAAAACATGGCTTACAGCTCTGATTTGAGAAAAATAAAGAAGGAGAGCGACGTTACGGCTTTTGGAGCTTCGACGAAAGGAGGGCAGAGGGCCAACAGGAAAAAGACCGGCATCCGCCTTTTTCATATTCCTTCAGGCCTCGTCGTAAAGAGCATAGAGGAGAGATCCCAGCAGCAGAACCTGGCTAAGGCTTTAGAAAGGCTCAAGTTAAAGTTAGAGAAGTTCAACAAACCCAGAAAGACAAGGATAAAGACCAAGCCCGGCAGGGCGGCAATTCTGAGGAGGCTTGAAAGCAAAAGGAGGCGTTCCGCCGGAAAGAAGCTCAGGCAGAAGCCGGAAGCCGATTTTTAGCGAAAGAGCGGGGCTATCCTCGCTCTTTCTTTTTAAATTTGGGTCCGTATTTTGTGTCTTTGAGCGAATATCCGAGGTCTTGCATCTTTTTTCTGATTTCGTCCGCTTTTTCCCAGTTTTTGTCTCTCCTCCATTTTTCCCTTTCTTCGGCCAGAAGCAGAATGTCGGCCGGCACTTTCCCTGATTTGTTTTCGGCGAATATGAATTCAAGGAAGCTGTCGCATTCTTCCAAAGCTTTCAGCGTTTTTTTGGCTTCTTTTTTATCGACCATATCCTGGTCGAAAAGCCTGTTTCCTTCGGAGATCAGCTTGAATATTTCAGCTATGGCCAGAGGGGTGTTGAAATCGTCTTCCATCGCTTCTTTGATTCCTTTCAGAAAAGAGGACAAAGCTTCTTTCAATTTTCCGTTTTTGCAGGTCTTGGGCGGATGCTGCAGCTTTTCGACGAATTCGTCTATCCTTTCAAGCTGTTTTCCAGTCTGCTCAATCTCTGTTTGGTTGTAATCTACGGGGGATCGGTAATGGTTCTTGAGCACGAAGATCCTCAGCATCCTGGCTCCTTCGCTTCCGAACTCATCCAGGAAGTTTCTTATAGTGACGAAATTTCCGAGAGATTTTGACATCTTTTCTCCCTTCACGGTAAGGAATCCGGTGTGCATCCAGTGCTTGACCAGGGGATCTTTTCCGGAGATCGCCTCCATCTGGGCTATTTCAGCTTCGTGGTGTGGGAAAATGAGGTCCCTGGCTCCTCCGTGCACGTCGTACTGGGATCCGAAATATTTTTCAGTGATGGCAGTATCCTCAATATGCCACCCCGGCCTTCCTTTTCCGAAACAGCTCAGCCAGGCAGGTTCCCCTTCTTTTGAAACTTTCCAGAGGCAGAAGTCTCCCTTGTTCTTTTTTCCAACGGTTTCGTCGATCCTGGAAACTGCGTCTTCGGCCTGCAGGACCGTCCTCTTGGAAAGCTTGCCGTATCCTTTGAATTTGCTGATGTCGTAATATATCCCGTCTTCGGTTTCGTAGGCGAATCCCTTTTCAAGGAGCCTTTTCACCTGGCTCTGGATTTCCTTTATATGGTCAGTGGCCCGAGCGTATTTAGTCACTCCGTCCACTTTCAGACTTTTCATGTCCTCCAGATATTCTTTTTCGAAGCGCCTGGCCAGCTCTTTTGCTGTCTGGTTCGTCTCTCTGGCCCTTGCGATTATCTTGTCGTCGATGTCCGTGATGTTCTGGAGGTAGAAGACTTTTATTTTCCTGCTCCTCAGATATTTCACGAAAGTGTCGAAGGATATGTAGGTCCTGGCGTGCCCCAGGTGAGCAAAATCGTAAACGGTCGGCCCGCAGACGAAAAGATTGATTTTTTTGCCTGAAAGAGGCTCCTTTTTCCCTGACAGGGTATTGTAAAGGTATGTTGTTTCCATTTGACTTTGAAATTATTTTTATTTATTCTAGCATATATGCGATAGTTTTCCACCTATTGCTTTTATTCCGAATTGTGGTATTCTTACAACCAGTATGGAAAAAACAACAGAATTACAAGAAGAAAAGACAGTAGAAGAGAAAATGGATCCCGTCATCGAGGAAATGTCCAATGCCGGACTTTATTTCGGGCACAGGACCTCCAAGATCCACCCCAGGATGATGCCTTTCGTGAAAGGGGTGAGGAACGGGGTGCATTTGATCGACCTTGAGGCGACCTCGAAAATGCTTTCGGCCGCTGTCGACTTCACAAAGAAGATTGTTTCTGAAAAGAAGATCCTGCTTCTGGTCGGGACCAAGATTCAGACCAAGTCGATCGTCGAAGAGGTGGCCAAATCGGCCGGTCTTCCTTACGTCAACCAAAGATGGCTCGGAGGGACTTTCACCAATTTCGAAAGCATCAAAAAGAGGATCGACCATTTCAAGGATCTTGAAGACAAAAAGAAGAAGGGCGAGCTGGAAAAATACACCAAAAAGGAAAGGATAAAGCTGGACGATGAAATCGAAACTTTAAGGGGAAAGTTCGAGGGGATAAAGATTTTAGAACAGCTGCCTGACGCTGTTTTCGTCTGCGACATGAAAAAAGACGATCTTGCGGTGAAGGAAGCGAAAGCCAAGGGAGTGAAGGTCATAGCCATAGCGGATACGAATGTTGATCCGGCTTTGGCCGACTATCCCATTCCGGCCAACGACGACGCCGCCTCTTCAGTGAGATATATCCTGGAGAAATTGGCGGAAGCCGCCAAGAAAACGAAATAGAAAAACAATGGTCTCAATGGATTTGATAAAACAATTAAGGGAGGAAACCGCCGTCTCCATCACCGAGTGCAAGAAAGCCCTGGAAGAGTCGGGAGGGGATATAGAAAAAGCCAAGGAGTTTTTGAGGAAATGGGGCAAAGAGCTGGCCGGCAAGAAATCTGAGAGGACGGCTGAACAGGGGATTGTTGAAAGCTACATTCATCCCAACAGGAAGACCGGGGTGCTGCTTGAGTTGAAATGCGAATCCGATTTCGTGGCCAAATCCGAGGAATTCAAGAACCTCGCCCACGAGATATGCCTGCAGATAGCGGCCATGAAGCCCTTGTTTATTTCTTCCGAAGAAATCCCGGAGGAATTCCTTGACGGAGAAAAGAAGATCTACCAGGAGCAGATGAAGGATTCCGGCAAGCCCCAGAAGATAACGGACGAGATAATTTCGGGCAAGCTTGAAAAATACAAAGAGGAAGTTTCTCTTCTGTCCCAGCCCTGGATAAAGGACCAGGACAAGACGATTGAAGACCTCATAACCGGGCAGGTGGCCAAGATCGGAGAAAACATCGTGGTCAAAAGGTTTTCAATGTATGACATTTAGCCTATGTTAATCTCAATTTCCCAGATAGTTTTGCCGGTCAGCTTGGTCGTGGTGATTTTTATCATATTCAGGAAGATCCCGACGTTGGTCAAGCTGACCCCGGAAGGCCAGGTCGTCTATCCGAGCATAATCTCAAAGCAGGGAGGGGAAATATTGAACAGGATAAAAGGGTTCTCTTTGACCTGTTTTTTGAGAAAGATTTTGGTCAGGATGAGGATCATTACCATGAAGGGCGAGAACGGGATAAGCAAATGCATTGAGAAACTCAAGAAAAACAGCCCTGAAGCCAATGCCGGCGGTTCTGACGAATACTGGGAGCAGCTGAAGAAATAGGGGTTTTCAGGCCTGAGTAGCTCAGCGGCAGAGCAACTGTTTTGTAAACAGTAGGCCGCCGGTCCGAATCCGGCCTCAGGCTCAGGCACTTGACAGGTTTCAGACGGCGGATATAATCAGGATAGGGATGAAATTAAAAATTCAAAAGCCTATGGCGGCCTAAGAAAAAAAGTAGCAAGACACAAACAAGACCGTGAAGGTATCTACAAGATTTGGGTGTCTTCACGGTTTTGTTTTCAAAAAACAAAAAGCACGTTAAAAACCGGATTAGAGACGAACGCAAACAATAAAGTCAGTTTTTTAGAGTTGTTCCGACTCAACAATAAAGGCTTGGCCCGCTTTCAAAGCGGTCAATCCTTTTTTCGAGAGTTTGATCTTAGCTCAGGATGAACGCTGGCGGCGTGGATGAGGCATGCAAGTCGAACGACCTGCGGGAGCAATCCTGCAGGGAGTGGCAAACGGGTTAGTAACACGTAGATACATACCCTCAAGACGGGAATAACTCCGAGAAATCGGAGCTAATGCCCGATGGTATTTCCTTTCGGCAATTAAAGGCTTCGCAAGAAGCCGCTTGAGGAATGGTCTGCGGCCTATCAGGTAGTTGGTGAGGTAATGGCCCACCAAGCCTTTGACGGGTAGGCGGAGTGAGAGCTTGACCGCCAACATAGGCACTGAGATACGGGCCTAACTCCTACGGGAGGCAGCAGTCGAGAATATTGGACAATGGGGGAAACCCTGATCC
>CAYVNG010000009.1:8852-19722 GCA_964452875.1 uncultured Candidatus Saccharibacteria bacterium | reverse complement strand
ATAAATTCGGCAGGCTTGGAGACGGGAAAAGAGGATGCCTTGAGTACCATTCCGACAGCGGAAGGACGGACTTCTGCAAGAGCTTCAACTGCCTTTCTCCAGAGACGAGTCTGGAAGATATCGAGGAACTGCGGAAGATAATCAGAAGCTTCAGAGAAGGGGAATTCAACATCCAGGACGCGCTTGACGAGCTCATCAGAAGAAAACAGGTTTCAAAGGCCTGAAGCCCGAAGATAGAATCTTCGGGCTCTTTATTTCCCTTGTAAAGGGAGTTTAAGGTCTGGTATAATAGGCCAAAGGTCATACAGATATAAATTAATTTTGCAAAAGATATGGGAATAGGATGGGCGAACAGCAAAAGGCAGGCCAGGAGATTGAGGAAAAAGACCAGGGGCAAGGCCAAATGCAAATAATATTTCTTTGATCAAATCATGATGAAGAAAATCATATTCGTCGTTTTGGTCGCAGTTTTTATTTTCACGGTTTTGCGTTTCTTCAATCCTGCTGAACAGGAAATCGAGCTGGCTAATCCTGCTTCCGCCAACTGCCAAGATCAGGGAGGCAGGCTGGAAAAAGCGGAGTTTGAAAGCGGGGAAACCTTTTTCTGCTTCTTTGAAGACGGATCCCAATGCGAAGAATGGGATTTTTTCACAGGAGCCTGCGACAAGGGAGATCTGAAAATAGAAACGCTCAAAGCAGGCACGGGAAGAAGAGCTGAAAAAGGGGACGAGGTCACAGTCCATTACGTGGGAATGCTGGAGAATGAGACCCAGTTTGACTCGAGCATCGGGAAAACGCCGTTTTCCTTCGTCTTAGGGGAAGGAAAAGTCATTTCAGGCTGGGAACAAGGGGTCTTTGGCATGCAGGCGGGAGAAATAAGGAAGATAACCGTAAGTCCTAATCTCGGATACGGCAAAACAGGCGTATCAGGCGTCATACCGCCCGATTCAGTGCTTATATTTGAAGTCGAGGTATTGGAAATAAAATAAAGGTCAAAAAATAATCTAAAAACATATGGAAGAAAAAAAGGAAGAAACGAACATAATGGCCATCATCAGCTACATAAGCATTCTTTGCCTTATTCCGATCCTGACCAAAGAGAAAAGCGAGTTCGTCAGGTTTCACGCAAAGCAGGGGCTGGTTCTGTTCATCGGAGAAGTGGCTACAGGAGTCGTTTTAAGCGTAGTTCCTTTCCTTTGGATGCTGACAAACCTCATCGGGCTTGTTTGGCTGGTTTTGAGCGTGATAGGGATCATCAACGTGGTGCAGAAGAAGGAAAAACCGCTTCCCTTGATAGGCCAGTTCGCAGACAAAATTAAGATATAGCGATGGGAAAGGATCTGTCTTTAATAGGGATACTGGTCGCCTTGGTGGCGGCCGTCGGGCTCTGGCAGGGGGACATTTTCGGAGAACACACCTTGCCGATTTCCATCCTGATAGGAGTGCTAGGCGTGATCTTCATCGCCCTGCCTCACGAGTCTTACGAGAGAAAAAAGTAAATATTTTCCGGACAAAAGGTCCGTCAAGCGGGCTTTTTGTTTTGTTGATAAAACTGGAACTTTATGGTATATCTCCTCCATAGGAGGAGGAGATGAAAAAAGAGCATGAATCCAAGACCTTAGGAGAGCTCATACAAGAAGGATGGATTGACGTCAATCTGTCCTTAGGAGGCTGCAAGATCCTGAAAAACGGGAAAGACAGGATTTTGTGGGATCCGAAAACCAGGATCATAGCCAACAGGTACAAGGTTTGATTCGAAGGGAAGAAGAGATTCTCCCCGTTTTTTTTATCCCGCTTTCTTGTTCCTCCGTTTTTTGATAGAATCATGAAATGGAAGCTGAAGAATTCGAAAAACTGGTCAGAGAGGGGATAGAGGAGATTCCGAAAAAGTTCCTGGGAATGTTGGAGAATGTGGATATAGTGGTGGAAGAAGAACCCACCTCTTTTCAGAAAAGGAAGCTGGGATACAGGAAGAACTCTCTGATCCTCGGGCTGTACGAAGGCATCCCCCGGATCAAGAGGGCAAACTACGCGCAGGTTTTGCCGGATAAAATAACCATTTTCAAGAATTCCATTGAGCAGGTGGCTTCTTCCAGAGAGAGCATCAAAAAAATAGTGAGAGAGACGGTCTGGCACGAAATCGCCCACCATTTCGGATTGAGTGAAGAAGAAATAAGGAGAAAAGAGAGAAAAAGGGGTTGAACGTTTTTAAATATTGAATTAGGTTTGTATAAAGTTCTTTGCCGAGAGGAGGGAATACCCCTTGAAGACGAAGCACAACGGGAACTTTGGAAGGGATAAGCACAGATCCATCCATCACATCGTTCCTACGTCGAGAGGAGGCCCTAACGGCAACGGAGAGAAGATCTTCTGGAACAAATTTCCCTGGCGAGTGAACATGCACGTAGCCTGGCACGCCTTGTTCCATAACTATCTTCCTTCCGAAGCCATCTTTCTTATCAAGCGATGCTGGATGAAGTCTGACGGTACATTGGATGAAGTTATCCTGGGAGACGCCTTGCATGAGGCTTGGTTGGAAATCTTCGGCGGTTTGTCGCCCAGAAAGGCGATATCATTCATCGAAGAGAATTTCCTGTCAGCAGAGACGCGTTTCAGGGGAGAGATGAAGGTTGCCCGCCTCGGGAACCAAAAACTGGCTTGACCGCCAGTTTTTTTATTGCTTATATCCTTCTTACGTATTCTTTTGTTTTCGTGTTTATCTCCGCCGTGTCTCCCTTTTAAGGAAATATGTGAGCACATACTTATCTACTTAAATATTTTTCCGATAAAATCAGTATTCCCTTTCAGGAAGTCTTTGGTCTCGACCGGATTCTTACCTTCCACCTGCATTTTTTCTATCACCAGGAAATCCTTTCCGGTCTGAACAGCTATCTTTTCATTTGGAGCGAGGTATGTTTTCCCCGATTCGCCGAAAGGCCCTGCTTTTGTCTGGGCCAGGACGAACGATTTCAGTATTTTTATTTTTTTTATAACTCCTTTTATCTCTCCTTCGCTGAAAGCCCCTGGCCACGGGTCGAACGCCCTCACCTTCCTTTCGATCTCCAAGGCGGGCTTTTTCCAGTCTATCCTTCCGTCTTCTTTGGAGAGAATCTTAGTGAAGGTGGCTTGGTCTTCCTTCTGGGGGACGGGGTCTATTATCCCTTCCATCCATTTCGGGATCGTTTCGAAAACAAGGTCGCAAGCCAGATCGGAAAGCTTTTCCAGCAGTTCCTGCTGGGTGATTCCTGTGCCGGGGATCGTTATTTTCCTGGAAGCCAGAACAGGGCCGTGGTCGGTTTTCTCATCCATCAATATTATCGTCACCCCTGTTTCCTCGTCTCCTTCCAATATGGAATGCTGGACAGGGGAGGCCCCCCTGTGCTTAGGCAGGATGGAAGGATGAACGTTCAAAGATCCTTTTTTCGGCATTTCAAGGATTTCTTTCGGGATTATCTGGCCGTAGTCGGCCACGATCACAAGATCCGGCTGCAAGGAAGCGATTTTTTCTTCGGCGTCTTTGATGCGGTCGGGCTGCAAGACCTCTATCCTCCTTTCAAGGGCCGCTGCCTTTACTTTCGGAGGGGTGAAAACCTGATTTCTGCCGACCGGCCTGTCCGGAGCAGTTATCACCAGGGAGGGATTCAGTCCCGATTGGCACAGGCCTTCAAATATGTTTCTGCCGAATTCGTTGGTTCCTATGAATATTATTTTCATGCTTATTCTTCAGTCCGCCATTCAATTTCCTTTTCCTTGGCCGCGAACTCCAGCCATCTTCCGTCAGGGGTTATGACGAACCACTTTTTTTTAGTTTGGGACCAGACCATGGGGTTGTTGTCGTAAAAAGGCTTTTTAACCACTTCCTTCGGCTTGAGCCTGGATAATTCCAGCCATTTTTTGAAAACGGTTTCAATGGCGTAGTCCAGCTTCCTTGACTGGGCCCAGGAAGCCACCTTGTCTATCGCTTCCTTGGCTTTTTCAACCGAGCCTGCCAATTCCAGCAGCTGCTTTGCAGGCTTAGTGAATCTGGAATAAATGATCTTCTTTTTTTTGGCGCTTTCTTTCAATTCCGAAAGAGTCAGCCCTTTGGTTTCGAAATAGTGGGTGACTATCTGCTGGATTGCCGTTTCCTCTTCCAATTTTTCGAACTCTTTGATCCGCCCTGTCTTGAGGAACTCTTCAATCTTCCCGGCAATGCTTTTCCCGACCCCGGATATACTTTGGAGCCCGGCTTTGCCTTTCTCCTTGTAGATTTCGGAAATTTCCTTTTCCAGTTTTAAAACGGATTCCGCAGCCTTCCTGTAGGCTTTGGGCTTGAAGGCAACGCCCTTGAGAGCGAGAAGCTCTTCCATTCTATAGAATATTTCGGATATTTTTTGGTTCTGTCTCTTTTCCATCTGGTTTGGATGTATTGTCATATTATACTCGACAATCGCGGTTAGAAACAAGCCTTGTCATACATTCTGGCTTGAGCTACCATTAATTAAAGCACCTTGAAATCTACGACCTGGAAGGAGGAAATATGGACTACCAAAAAAGCGGACTCTCCTGCTTCCGTTTCGCATATACTGCCGCTGAATCGTTTTCTGAATGCTTTTGCGCCCCGGAATGCCTGATGGAATCCAAATACCCTTTGTGCGTCTGGTCGGAAGACGAGCCCTGCTATAACCGAACGATGTTGTGTTCTTTTGCCGAGAGAGCTCCGGTCCTTTTTTTCCTTGTTACAGCGGCTTTCGAAACAATCGGCACTGTAGAGCTGCCTTTGGCAAGCGCCGAGCGTTTCGGACTCGAAGCTGCTGTCAGGGAAGAGAGGAGAAAGTACGCCAAATCCCTTTTCTTCAGCCTAGCCATCCTGTGGGCGGAGAACGGATTCGACTTTCCGTGCGTCCAGTTCCCGTTAGAGAAGGTGGAAGAGATCTTCATCTGGATCTATGAAACGAGCCCGGGAAAGATGCTTGAGAGGATGAAAAGGAAGGAAAAAGGAGATGATTTCTTCAATTCCTTCTTCTTCGTCATCAACAAGGAGTTCAAGAGCATTTCCCTCATGGAAACCTGCCAGAAGACCGCATTCTTCGCGTCTTTCTCTCTTCTCAGAAGAATGAAGAGGGATCGGAAAGCGAGACTCTTAGAAGAAGCTGAACAGGCGCGATACGAAAAGGAAAAGACGATTTCCCAGGTTGACGATTTCATCAGAGGCCTGCAATAACCCGCCCTTAAAGCGGGTTATTTTTTATGCTAAAATCAGATTGAAAAACTAATGATCCACAGAATTTTCATTGCCATAAAGATTCCGGGTAAGATACAAGACCAGCTGCTGGGGATCTGCCGCGGCTTTCCCGAACTGCCTGTAAGGTGGACGAGGAAGGAGAACCTGCATTTCACCCTTCTTTTCATCGGGAACGCTTCTGACCAGGAAACGGCTGAAATCTGCAAGGCGGCAAAGAAAGTCGCTTCTTTGCATCCCAGGTTCAGCATCGAAATCAACGGGATCGATTACGGCCCTGAAGGAAAGCTGCCTCCCCGAATGGTCTGGGCGAAGGCTGCTGCCGGAAACGATTTTTCTGAAATGAGGAGGGACTTGGAAAAGGAGATTTCAAACTTAGGCATGCATCTTACTTCAGAAAAGAAAGGCCCAATGCTCCACGCCACTTTGGGCCGGGTGAGGGCCTGGCAGTGGTCCAAGATCGAGCCTGAAGAGAGGCCGGAGATGAAACAGGACCTGTCCTTGAGCTTCATCGCTTCTTCCATAGAGGTCATGGAAAGCAAGCTCAAACCCAAAGGCCCGGATTACACGGTGCTTGAAGAGGCCCCTTTGGAGCAATAAAAAATGCATATCCATTTCATAGGAATAGGCGGGATCGGAGTTTCAGCTTTGGCGCAGTACTATTTGGCCAAGGGCTTTGAGGTCTCCGGTTCTGATCTTTCAAAAAACGAGACGATTGATTTCTTGAGGAAGAAAGGGGCGAAGATATCGGTCGGGAGCCAGAGAAAAGAAAATCTCCATAAAGATGCCGATCTTGTGATATACAGCCCGGCCGTCGAAAGAGACAACCCCGAGATGAGAGAAGCTGAAAGAAAGGGGATTGAATGCAAGAGCTATCCTGAGGCTTTGGGGGATCTCACCAGAAAATATTTCACCATAGCCGTTTCAGGAACCCACGGGAAAAGCACCACCACTGCCATGGCGGCTTTGGTGCTGGTTTGCGCCAAACTTGACCCGGTGGTGATCGTCGGTACCAAGCTGAAAGAATTCAAGGGAAGCAATTTCAGGATGGGGAAAAAAATACTCTTGATCGAAGCCGACGAGCATTTTGCTTCTTTTTTGAACTATCGCCCGAAAACGATAGTCCTCACCAATATCGAAAAAGACCACCTCGACTATTATAAAAATCTTGGGAATCTCCTCAAGTCGTTCAAAAAATATGTAAAGCTTCTGCCGGAAGACGGAACATTGATAGCCAACAGAGACGACAGGAACGTCAGGAACATTGATTTTGAAAACACTTGCTGGTATTCGCTGAAATCCAATGGAAAAGATGCAAGGCTTTTAAAAAAGATATTGAAGGTTCCAGGCTCCCACAACGTTTCCAACGCCTTGGCCGTGCTTGCCCTGGCCAGGCGGATGGGGATCAAAGACAAAATTTCTTTTTCCGCGCTGGGAAAATTCAATGGGACATGGAGGAGGTTTGAAACGAGGGAAGCCAATTTGAAAGGAAAAAGGAAAGTCATCGTCGTTTCCGATTACGGCCATCATCCGACAGAGGTTTTGGCAACCGTCAGAGCCGCCCGGGAGAAATGGCCGGAAAAAAAGATATGGCTGGTCTTCCAGCCCCACCAGCTGCAGAGGACTTTCTACCTTTTCAATGATTTCGTTTCCGCCTTGAGAAGCGTTCCTGCCGACAGAATATATGTTACCGACATTTTCTTCGTGGCCGGCCGCGAAGAAAAGGGCATGGAAGCTAAAGTGAGCTCCAAAAAGCTGGTTGATAAAGTGGGAAAGAAATCAGTGGAATACGTTCCCAAAGCACAGATCTTAGGGTTTCTGGAAAATAACCTCAGGAGCGGGGAAGTGGCGATAATCATGGGGGCAGGGGACATTTACAAGACAGCTTTGGAACTGGGAAAGGAATGAGTTTTCCACAGATGGTTTTCATCCTGGTTGACAGTTCTGAGATATAAAAGTAGAATAGCTTAAGAGTTAAAAACACCTTCAAGGTCGATTGTAAAAATATTCACTCTATATCTTATGGATACATTAACATGGGTTCTGGTCGGAGCGGCAGTGGTAGTGATAGTTCTGTTCGTGGTGCTGAGGAAAAAGAAAGGGGGAGCGTCTGGACAGACCCCGACACAGCCGGCCGCATAATAAAGCGACTTCAAAAGCCCCTTCAAAAGGGGTTTTTGGTTTCTTGTATTTTGGCTTTTTCCGTACTATAATCTGAATAATTATGAAAAGGACGCTTAACGCCGAGGTTCCAAAAAGCCTCAATGAAAACGTAACCGTTTCAGGCTGGGCGGAAACGGTGAGGTCCCACGGGAAGATCATTTTCATCGACCTCAGGGACGCTTCCGGCATCCTGCAGCTGGTTTTCACGCCCAAGAACGAGTCAGCCTACAAGGAAGCTCAGAGAGTAAAGCCCGAGTGGGTTCTTTCAGTCGAGGGAAAGGTGCAGGCAAGACCCAAGGAAATGGTCAACTCTAAAATAGAAACCGGCGGAGTCGAGCTTTCAGCGGAAAAAATCGAAGTTTTGAGCGAAGCCAAAACCCTGCCTTTCGAAATATCCCTTCCGAAAGAAGGCATGAACGAGGAAACGAGGCTGAAATACAGATACTTGGATTTAAGGAGGGAGAAGATGCAAAAAAACATGATCTTCAGACAGAAGGTGACCAGCTTCATGAGGAGCTATCTTGAAGATAAAGGGTTCGTCGAGATAGAGACTCCCATATTGACCAAATCCACACCCGAAGGGGCGAGGGATTTCCTGGTTCCTTCCAGGCTCTATGCCGAAAAGTTTTACGCCCTTCCTCAGAGCCCCCAGCAGTACAAGCAGCTTTTGATGGTGGCCGGGTTCGAAAAATACTTCCAGATAGCCAGATGCTTCAGGGACGAGGATCCCAGAGCCGACAGGCAGCCGGAATTCACCCAGCTGGACATAGAGATGTCATTTTGCAGCCAGGAGGAGATAATGGGGCTGATAGAGGATCTTTATACCAAGCTGGTCAAAAAGATATTCCCTGCAAAGAAGATAATGCAGGAGCCATTTCCCGTCATCACTTACAAGGAGGCCATGGAAAAGTACAATTCGGACAAGCCTGATTTGAGGCAAGACAAGAATGATCCTGACGAACTGGCTTTCGGATTCGTCGTCGACTTCCCGATGTTCGAGTGGAAGGAAAAGGAAAAAAGGTGGGATGCGGTCCATCATCCTTTCACCAGGCCTCAGACCGACGACATAGAACAGATCAAAAAGGATCCGGGAAAGGTGCTGGCCTTCCAGTACGATTTCGTCCTGAACGGATACGAGATAGGCGGGGGAAGCCTGAGGACCTACAAGCCGGAAATGCTGGAAGCGGTGTTCAGCGTCATGGGACACACCAAAGAGGATTTGAAAGAGAAGTTCGGCCATCTGTTCGAAGCTTTCGAATACGGGGTCCCTCCGCACGGAGGGATCGCTCCCGGCATAGACAGATTCATGTCCATAATCTTGAACGAGCCCAACATCAGGGAGGTGATCGCTTTTCCCAAGACAGGGGACAACAGGGATCTGATGATGGAGGCTCCTTCCAAGGTTGGAGAAGACCAGCTAAAAGAGCTGAACATTAAGACGCTGAAGGCGAAGAAATAAATGGAGAGGAATAAGTTGATTTTGTCTTCGGTTCTGGCGATTTCCATTTTCTGCCTCGGCATGATTTCCCTGAGGATCGAGCTGGAAAACTTCCTGTTCTCTGAATACTACAGCCAGCCTGTGTTCTTTTCTGCATCGGTATACGCTGCCGCCCAGAAAAGGGCGGAAGCGGAAATTTCAGCTCCGGTCGCCCTTTCTGCGAAAGTGGCTGAGGAGTCAGAAAAAATCCTTTTCAAAAAGAACATAGACCGGGAAATGCCGATAGCCTCTTTGACTAAACTGATGACCGCCTGGGTGATTTTCGAGCATCCCGAATATTACAGCCTCAAAGACCAGGTCTATGTCTCCTTGGAAGCTGTGCAAAGGACAGGGGACTGCGGCTTGAAAGAAGGGGAATCCTTCCCTTTGAATGATTTTCTCCATTCAATGCTCATTGAATCCTGCAATGATTCCGCTTTCGCAGTGGCGGAGGCGATGATGAAAGATGCGTTACTTTCGTCGGAGGACAGGATTCAAGCTTTCGTCGGCTTAATGAACCTCGAAGCAGAAAAGATCGGCCTTGAGAATACGGAATTTCTGAACCCCAGCGGATTGGATATAAAAGACCAGGTTTTTTCAAACAGTTCCACTGCCAGGGACCTTTTTTTGCTGGCGAAAGCCATCCAGGAAAAACACCCTGAGATATTCGAGATTTCGATAAAAAAGCAGGCTTATATTTTCAACGGCCGCACGGCTTTCAACCAGAACAAAATTTTGAGTCCCAGCATCATCGGAGGGAAAACAGGTTGGACAGAGGCTGCCTTAGGCTGCATCCTCCTGGTGGAAAAAGCAGAAGACGGTTATTTCGTCCACATCGTTCTCGGGGCTGAATCCCAGGAAGCGAGGTTCCAGGAAGCGTTGAAGCTCATAGCTAAATTTTCGGAACAATAAACAACATGTTTTTGCAAACTCTCAACCTGATGGACGTCTTGAAAGTGTTCGGCCTGGCAGTCTTTTCTGCCGCGGCTGCTGTTTTATCGACCCCTTTCTTGACCCATTTTTTGTACAAGTACCAGCTCTGGAAAAAGGAAGCCAGGACCAAAACGATCACCGGCGAGGAAGCTTCGGTTTTTTACAGCCTTCACAAGGAAAGGGAGACGAAGGTCCCCAGGTTCGGCGGCCTGCTCATCTGGGCAGTCCCGACCTTGATGATCCTTGTCCTTTTTTTTCTTTCTGAAATATCAGGCAACGGTTTTTTTGAAAAAATCAATTTTTTGTCCAGAGAGCAGACCTGGCTGCCCCTTTTCGCCTTGGTTTCAGCTTCCTTGCTCGGTTTGGCTGACGACATACTCCAGGTTACAGGCAAGGGAAAGTACATTGCCGGAGGAATGACTTTCAAAAAAAGGCTGCTGATGGTCTCTTTGATAGGATCGATCGGCGCCTGGTGGTTCTATTCCAAACTCGGCTGGAGCGCCATATTCTTCCCTTTCATAGGGGCAGTGGACATAGGCTGGCTTTATTTCCCCTTGTTCATCCTGGCCATGCTCGGATGCTGGTCAGGAGGGGTGGTTGACGGCCTGGACGGCCTGGCCGGAGGGACGTTCGCTTCAATTTTCATGGGATTTTCCGTGATATCCCTTTTCAACGGCCAGGCGGATCTGGCGGCTTTCTGCGCGGTCATAGCCGGCTCTACCCTGGCTTTTTTGTGGTTCAACATACCTCCTGCCAGGTTTTACATGGGGGAAACAGGGGCGATGGGGCTCACCTGCACTCTGGCAGTAGTGGCTTTTCTGACCGATTCCGTTGTCGTTCTGCCCGTCATAGCCGGAATATTGGTCGCGGAGTCAGGATCAGTGATCCTCCAGCTTCTGTCAAAGAGGATAAGGAAGAAGAAAATATTCCTCTGTTCTCCCTTGCACCACCATTTCGAAGCCAAAGGCTGGCCGGCTTACAAGGTGACCATGAGATTCTGGGTGGTCGGCGTCATCCTCGCCATTGTCGGAGTGGCAATAAGGATGCTCGGCCAGTAACGTTCGAGCCTGCAGAAC
>CAYVNG010000009.1:0-8752 GCA_964452875.1 uncultured Candidatus Saccharibacteria bacterium | reverse complement strand
GAGGAACGATGCAAGACAAAACAGATGAGTTGAAAAAGATTGATATCGACGTCAGAGAGAAAGTACAAGAGCTGAATGTTTCCCTTATGCTGCAGGGGGAATTCATTCAAAAGCAGGTCGGAAAACATGTCGTTGTCCGGATGCGGGGAGGCCAGACCATCAACGGAAAGTTGAAGAACATCTGGTACATATTCGACCCGGCTCAGCGGGAATGCAGCGGGATCATCCGCGACGCGTACCCGGTGTTCGTCGTCGAAACTTGGAGATCGTTCTGCCGGCGTCTGAGATGGCCTGACATAGACTCATTTCAGGTGCAGGACTGACGGCTGAGAGGAAGTTCTTCGGAGCTTCCTCTCTTTTATTTTGACTTTGGTCAAAAAACGTTTTACAATCTATCCAGGATGGAAAAATACCGGGAACTGAGAAAAAAACATCCGAAATTCACCTATTGCGGATACGAATATAAAATCTTCCAAAAAAACCTGAAGATTTTTTTTGATTTCAAGCTGGAACCCGACATATCCTTCAGGCCGGAGCTGACGATAAAAAACGTCAGTTCTTCTCAACTCGAAAGGTTTGACAAGGAAGTTTTGGAAAACTTCATTTTCAGCATAGGAATGGCAGAAATTCCGAGCTACTGGAAAGCGGCCTGTTCTCCTGAAATATCAGTGGAGGCAGGATCCCTTGACGAAGATCAAATTCTTTGGTGGAAAAAGCTTTTTCTGCGGGGAATGGGCCAGTATTTCTACGAGAACGGGATTGACTGGAGAAAACCTGATTTCTTGAACATATGCGCGGAAAATGAATCTTCTTTCAAAGCCAAGGCCTTGGGTCTGGATAAAAAAAAGTATCTGGTGCCCATGGGAGGGGGAAAAGACTCAATCGTCACCCTTGAAAAGCTGAAGGAAGAAAAGAAGGAAATCGGCTGCTTTGTCCTAAACCCGCTTGGTTCCACCATGGAAGTCCTGAAAGCTTCAGGCGTCAGAGAAGCGGTGGAAGTTGAGAGGAAGATAGACTCTTATTTGCTTAAGCTTAACGAAAAAGGGTATCTCAACGGCCATATACCTTTCACCGCCCTTTTGATGTTCGTTTCCTCGTTATGTGCAGCCATATTCGATTACGGCAAAGTCGCCTTTTCCAACGAGAAAAGCGCCAAGGAAGGCAATTTGCGGTATCTGGGAGAGGAAATAAACCATCAGTATTCAAAGACTGAAGAGTTTGAGAACGATTTCAGAAAATACTGCAGGAAGCATCTTCTGAAAGACTTGGACTGCTTCAGCTTTTTAAGGCAGTATTCCGAGCTTGAGATAGCAGAGATGTTTTCCCGATACCCCAAGTATTTCAAACTTTTCTCAAGCTGCAATACAGTAAGGAAAATAAACAGGAAAGGGTCGGGGAAGTGGTGCTGCAAATGCCCGAAATGCCTTTCCACATACCTTTCCTTGTATCCCTTTTTGGAAAAAAAGCAGATGAATGACATATTCGGCCTTGATCTTTTCGAAAAAAAGGAACTGCTCGGCATTCTCCGGGAGCTGCTCGGCAAAGGGGCGAAAAAGCCGTTCGAGTGCGTCGGCACTTTCAAGGAAGCAAAAACGGCTTTGAAACTCAGCCGAAGGAAGGCCGGAAAAGACCTCCCTTATCTTCTTAAAAAAGCGGAATAGCCATGCTTTTGAAAGATCTTGAGAAAAAAAAGATTTTGATCCTCGGGTTCGGCAGGGAAGGCCAGGACACTTTTTCGTTCTTAAAGAAAGTCTTTCCTGAAAAGACATTGGCAGTGGCGGACATGAGAAGTTTGAAGGATTTTTCTCTGAGAGAAAAAAAGATGCTGAAGAGAACCGAGGCGCATTTGGGCCAGTCATACCTCAGGGCGGTTTCCGGATACGACCTCGTTATAAAGACGCCCGGAATATCCTTCAAAAACATAGGGCTTAAAAATCGATCCAAATTCACTTCTCAAGCAGAGATATTCTTTGACAACTGCCCGGCCAGGATAATCGGGGTGACAGGCACCAAAGGGAAGAGCACCACGAGCTCTTTGATATTCAGCATATTGAAGGAAGCCCGCCTTCCGGTCAGATTGGTCGGGAATATAGGGAAGCCGGCCCTTTCTTCGCTGATTCGGGCTCGGAAAAATGATATTTTCGTTTTCGAGCTGTCTTGCCATCAGCTCCAGAACATGAAAAAAAGCCCTGATATCGCGGTCTTCCTGAACGTTTTTCCCGAGCATTTGGATTATTATAAAAATTTTAAAGAATATGTTTCTGCCAAGGCCAATATCCTGAAATATCAGGAAAAAAATGATTTCCTGGTTTATAATAGGGAAGACAAGACCGTAAGAAGCCTGGTCAGACTTTCAAAAGCGAAAAAAATAGGAGTCAAAGGCAGATACTACGACCTTGACAGGGCGGCAGCCAAAGCGGTCGGAAAGATCCTTGACATTCCAGACAGGACGATCGATTCCGCCGTCAAGAAATTCGTTCCCTTGCAGCACAGGCTGGAATTCGCAGGGACGTTCAAAGGAATTTCCTTCTATAACGATTCCTTGGCCACGGTTCCTGAGGCCGCCATCGAAGCCATGGATTTTCTGGGGGACAAGGTTTATACCATGTTGCTCGGAGGGTTCGACAGGGGAGTGGATTTCAAATCTTTGGCGGAAAGGATATCAAGAAGCAGGGTCAAAGTCTTGATCTTTTTTCCCGGCAGCGGAAAAAGGATATGGAAGGAGATAAAGGACAAAAAAAGGTTCAGATCTTTTTTCGTCAGCAGCATGGAAGAAGCGGTCAGGATATCGTTCCAGAATACGGAGAAGGGGAGCATATGCCTTCTTTCCCCGGCCTCCCCGAGCTTCGGCCTTTTCAGGGATTACAAGGACAGGGGGGATTCTTTCAAGGTTCAGGTCAAGCGGCTGGGAAAAAGCGGCTGGAATTAATGTTTTTGGCTGGTATAATAAAGCAATGGCAAGGAATGCTCTTGTTTTCGACTATAAGATATTCGCCGTTTTCCTGTTTTTGTTCATTGTCGGGATGGTTTTCCTGGTGAGCACCACTTTTTCTTCTTCCCACGAGATTTACGGATCCACCACTTACTTCCTGTTCCATCAGATTAAGTTCGGGGTGCTGCCAGGCCTGTTCTTGGGGTTGATCTGTTTCCTTTTCCCTTTGCACAAGATAAGGAAGCTTTCTTTCCTGGGAGTGGGGCTGGCCTTGATCGCCACCGGCTTTGTTTTTCTGCCAGGAGTGGGAGTCAACACCGGAGGAGCCTCAAGATGGATTTCTTTCGGGCCCTTGCTCTTCCAGCCTTCCGAGTTCTTGAAGATCGCTTTCATCGTCTACCTGGCCGCCTGGATTTCCAGCAAAAGGAAGGAAGGAGCTGATTTGAGGCAAGGGGTAAAATTCTGGGCTGCCAAAGACCTGACCATCCTTTTCCTGCCGTTTCTGGCCATTCTTGCCGTAGTCTGCCTGCTCTTTTATTTGCAGCCCGACATCAGCACATTGATGATCGTCATTGCTTCAGCTTTAATAATGTTCGGAACCGCCAAAACGAGGCCTCTTTACAATCTTTTCCTTGTCTGCGGAATCGGCGCCGCTTTCGCCGCCTTCGTCTCATTTTCGTCTTACAGGCTGGAAAGGGTGCTGACCCTTCTGAACGAGAAGGCGGATCCCATGGGGTCAGGATACCAGATAAGCCAGTCTTTGATAGCCATAGGTTCGGGCGGCTGGTTCGGAAAAGGGATAGGGGCAGGGATGCAGAAATTCGGATTTTTGCCCCATCCGGCTTCCGATTCGGTTTTCGCAGTGATGGCCGAGGAGACCGGGTTCGTCGGGTGTTTGATTGTCGTGTTGGCGTTCTTCGCCCTGGCATTCTTCGGGTTCAGGATGGCAAAAGAAGCCAGGGACGACTTTTCAAGGATGCTGGCCGTGGGGATCGTTTCCTGGATAACCTTGCAGTCTTTCGTGCATATGGGGGCGATGGCAGGCATCTTCCCTCTGACAGGAATCCCTTTGCCTTTCATAAGCTACGGTGGTTCGCATCTGATCGCTGAATTCATGGGCATGGGCATTCTGCTGAACGTTTCAAGGAACATAAAAACATGAAAATAATTTTTACCGGAGGAGGAACAGGAGGGCACGTTTTCCCTATAGTGGCCATAGCCAGGGAGCTGAAGAAGATCCGCCCTGATTTCGTTTTCTATTACATCGGCCCGAAGGACGAGTTCGCCTCCTTCCATTTGAAAAGGGAAGGGATAAAAATGAAGTGGATCCTGGCAGGGAAGATAAGGAGGTACTGGAGCAAAGAGTCTTTATTTTTGAACCTGCTGGATTTGATCAAGATCCCCATCGGATTCTTGCAGAGCTTTTTTTACGTGTTCTTCTTGCTTCCGGACTTAATCTTCAGCAAAGGGGGATACGGCTCGATACCGGTTTCCATGATGGGTCCTCTTTTTCTGACTCCGGTAATGGTCCATGAATCCGACGCCGTTCCTGGGTTCGCCAATAATCTAGTAAGCAAGTTCGCTTTGGAGGTTTTCGTATCCTTTCCGGTCGATAAAACAAAGCATTTTCCGAAGAAAAAAATAATTTCAGTCGGTTCTCCCATAAGAAATGACATTATCGGAGGGTCTTTTGAGGAGGCAAAAGAGGTTTTCGGCGTAAAAGAAGGAAAGCCCGTGGTGCTGGTATTGGGAGGATCCCAAGGCAGCCAGAAGATAAACAGCACGATTTTAGACGGCCTGACCGATTTTCTCAATAACTTCCAGATCATCCATCAGGTGGGGCAGGATAACTTCAAGGAAGTGGAAGCTGGAGCCAAGGTGATGGCTTCCGGGCATCTGATGCCTAATTACTCCATTTCCCCTTTTTTGAGGGAAAGGGAAATGAAGCTTGCCCTGGCCGCATCCGATATTATAATAAGCAGGGCAGGGGGAGGGGCCATATTCGAGATAGCGGCTTCCGGCAAGCCTTCCATACTTGTTCCACTGCCGTTTTCAGCCCAGAACCACCAGGTTGAGAACGCTTACGCTTACGAAGCTTCCGGAGCCTGCGTGGTGGTGGAAGAGAAGAACCTGGCTCCGCATTTCATCATAGAGAAGCTGAAATACCTTTTGGCCGACGAAAAAGGGCTGAAGAAAATGAGCCAGGCCGCAAAGGGTTTTTCAAGGCCGAGGGCGGCGGAAATTATCGCCAAATACGTTTCAGAATATTTGGTTTTTTAACGACATGGCAGACAAAGTAAGGGTGAGAATAGCGCCTTCGCCAACAGGGAAGTTTCACATCGGTACGGCAAGGACCGCGCTTTTCAACTACCTTTTTGCTAAAAAAAACAAAGGGACTTTCGTCTTGAGGATCGAGGATACTGACGAAAAAAGATCGACGAAGGAATTTGAAGAAGACATCCTCCAGGGACTGGAATGGCTCGGCTTGCAATGGGACGAAGGCCCGGACAAAGAAGGGGATTCCGGCCCTTACAGGCAAAGCCAGAGGTCTACCGTATACCGGAAATACATCGAAAGACTTTTGAGAGAAGACAAGGCATATTACTGCTTCTGCCCTTTCGAGGAGCTGGAAGCGAGGAGAGAATATTTGATAAGCATAGGCCAGCCTCCGATTTACAGTGAAAAATGCCGGAACCTTTCTGCAGAGGAGATTAAAAAGAACATTGCCCTTGGCATGCCTTACATACTGAGGCTGAAAACTCCGAAAAAAACGGTTTCTTTCGAGGACGGCATAAGGGGCAAGATAGAGTTCGATTCTTCCTTGATAGGGGATTTTTCCCTCGCCAAAGGCATGGACGCCCCTTTGTACAACCTGGCAGTGGTGATAGACGACTATGAAATGGGGATCACTGATGTCATAAGGGGCGAAGATCATATTTCCAATACGCCAAAGCAGATGCTGGTGCAGGAGGCTTTGGGATTTCCGCAGGTGAAATACGCCCATCTGCCCTTGATCTTAGGGCAGGACAAGTCAAAGCTTTCAAAAAGGCATGGAGCAGTATCAGTGTCCGAATACAAGGAAAAAGGGTATCTGGCCGAATCTCTTATAAACTTCATGGCTTTTTTGGGATGGAATCCCGGGACCGAAAAAGAAGCTTTCACATTGGAGGAGCTTGTGGAGGAATTCTCTTTGGAAAAAGTGCAGAAAGGGGGAGCCGTTTTCAACATAAAAAAGCTGGACTATTTGAACGGATTCTATATCCGCCAAAAAAGCGCTAGAGACCTGGCCCAACTTTGCATCCCATACCTTATCTCCTCAGGTTTGGTGACCCCTAAGCTTGAAATCCAGACGACCGTCCCGAAAGTGGAATTCTTGGGCACGTCCGGCGTCGAGCTTTCCAACGAATTCATAGTCAATGAATCAGGAAAAGAAATAGGGATCGAATTCATCGAGAAAGCAGTCTCTTTGTACAAAGAAAGGCTGGTGACTCTTTCTGAGATTTCGGAGCTGACCGATTTTTTCTTCAAAGAAAAATTGGACTATCCCAAAGAGCTTCTTTCCTGGAAGCAGATGACATCCTTCGAAGTCTATGATTCTCTGGATTGGACCGAAAAAGTTCTGGGAAAAATATCGTTGAAGGATTTCAAAAAAGAGACTCTGGAAAAAGAGCTGATCCCCATGGCCCAGGAAATGGGGGATAGGGGAAAGCTGCTCTGGCCTTTGAGGGCCGCTCTGACCGGGAAGAAAGCTTCGGCCGGGCCTTTTGAAGTGGCTGAAGTCCTCGGAAAGGAAAAAACGGTAAAAAGGATCCAGGAAGCGAAAGAACTGATAAAATGAAAAAAATATTAAAAAATTCATTGATTGCGCTGTCAATAACAAGTCTTTGCTTTTCTGTTTTTCTGTCCGTGCAGGCCCAGGAAGGGGAGGAAGACCAGGCAAAGGAGTTTCTCCAGGATTTCAGCGAAAAAGCCGAATCAGACCTTCTTTCTTTGATCAAAGGCTTCTGGAATGACGAGGTTCTGCCCATGTGGTCTAAAATGGCAGAAAAAGGAAAACAGGCCTGGCAGGAAACTGTCTGGCCGTGGCTCTGCAAGGTCTTTGAAAGGGACATCAAACCTTCCATAGAAGACGAGATCGAAAAAAGAAAGCCGGCTTTGGAAGAGGAACTGGAAAAAGAAAAAGAGGAAATAAAAAAAGATCTGCCGTCATTGTGGCAAAGACTGAAAGAAATAATAAAGACGGCCATATAGCCAGAGGGGAGCGCTTGACCGGCCTTATCGGCTGGTTTATTATAAAGCCATAGAACGTCGTACAATGTAGGTTAAGCGACAATCAATATATATAATAGAAGGGGTCTCTTATAACCCCTCTCAGAACCACTTCTCCGGTTAGATCCTGTAAATTATAATAAAATAACAATATGAAAGAATCCGATGTTCCGATTATAAAACATATCCCCGACTTTCTTGACTACTGCGAAGTTGAAAAAGGTTTGTCTGAAAGAACCCAGGAGAATTATAACCGCTATCTGGTAAAGTTCGTCTGTTGGCTCAAGAAGACCCAAAAAGAGGCCTTATTTCCCCATGAGCTTACGACTGAGGATATTTGGGCTTATAGGCTGTTTTTAAGCCGTTTTACAAGCGAAAAAGGCCAGCCTCTAAGGAAGATAACCCAAAACTACTATCTTATAGCCCTAAGAGCCCTTTTAAGCTACTTTACAGCCAAGGACATAGTTTCTTTGCCGGCGGATAAGATAGCCCTTTCCAAGGCTGCTACAGCCGAAAAGACCGTAAAGTTCCTTAATTTAGACCAAATAGAGAAGCTTTTGCTGGCTCCTGACATAAAAACGGTCACAGGACTGAGGGACAGGGCCATTTTGGAAAGCCTTTTCTCAACCGGGCTGAGGATAGCAGAACTGGTGGCTTTGAACCTGGACCAGTTTTCAAACATAAAAGACAAGAAGGATATAGAATTAGGGATCATAGGCAAAGGAAACCATCCCAGGACCGTTTACTTTTCAGAAAGGGCTTTAGGCTGGATAAAGAAGTATCTGGAAACCCGCAAGGACAAGGAAAAATCCTTGTTTATCCATTACAGGGCCCCTGAGAAGTCAGAAGCCCGCTTGACCCCTCGTTCCATAGAAAGGCTTGTCAAAAAGTATGCGCTCATGGGAGGAGTGCCTATCTTCACCACTCCCCATACTTTGCGCCACAGCATGGCAACGGATCTTCTGACTCAGGGAGTTGACTTAAGGACCATCCAGGAATTCCTGGGACACAGGAACATAGTCACGACCCAGATATATACCCATGTGACCAATAAGCGCCTCAGGGACGTTCATCGCCAGTTCCACAGCGGGAAGAATCTGAAGGAATAAAAAAACGTTAGTCCCCTAACGGTTTTCTCCTGAAGGAATTTTTTTATGTTTTTTAACGATTTAACACGTTTTATTATAAAAATTCGGTTCTTTTTAGATGCAGTGAGATAATAAACATTCCGATTATGAAGAACTTTTTTGATCGAACAATCATCAAAAAGAGGTTTGATACTATTTTTTGTAAAAATTGAAACAGGATAATTAAATTTATATCCGATAATTTCTGGTGTTAACCTAAGTTTCTGTGGAAAATTTCGTTTTAGAATTTTTTGAATATTGTTTGGAGGAGTGATGGATAAAAAATCCATGTTTAAAAATAATAATTTATTATTGTAGAGGAATAGACGGAAGATTCAAATGTTTTTTTGTTGTATAAAAATTCAACGTACATTTAAATCCAGTAGTCCATTTGGTTGGTTCATTTATCATAGAGCAAATAATC
>CAYVNG010000008.1:0-21235 GCA_964452875.1 uncultured Candidatus Saccharibacteria bacterium | reverse complement strand
GCGCAAAAGCATGGATAAAAAAGCGCAATTGAAAACAGGTGCTATCAGCCATCTCCAAGAATACGTCTCAGAAAAGATCAAAGAAAGGAACTTTGGAGACGAAACGCTTCACGAAAGGCTGCTTTTGCTTACGGAAGAGCTGGGAGAGCTGGTAAAGGCCTGCAGAAAAATCTCAGGGATGAACGTCGATCAGGACAGAGAGATTGCCAACAAGGCGGGAGAAGAGATAGCTGATATGATAAACATGGTTTTCTGCGTCGGCATCGCCCTCGGCCTCGATATCGAAAAAGAATTCCTGGAAAAGGAAGAAGAAATAGACAAGAGGATCTATAAGAGAAATCTCCCGTAATTGAACTCCTCATCCTCTCTCCTTTACAAAATACCATAAAACTGGTATAGTATTGTGTACGAGCAAAATACGGCATTGTTAAGGAGGACTTGTGGAACCAGCACTGCATTTCAGGAAGATAGATATCTGCCTGATCCAATTCAGCTTCTCAAATCTGAGAGCTGTCCCGGACGGTCTGAAAGAGATAGACCCGGAAGCTCCAGAAGAGATGGCAGAAAGGAAAGGCCATGCCAACGGAAGGGAGATTTTCGAAGAAGAGAGCTGCTCTATAGAAAGCGTGCCAGGATACCTTGGATCAAACGGTTATCTCCTGGTTGACGCTTTCTTCCAGAGAAGGTTTTCCTCGAACAACGGAAAGATCCCCTATTTCACCGTCCGCTTCACGTTCCAGCCCGTTCCTTCAAAGGAGTTCAAGGAGGACGACAAGGCCAAGGAAGCGCTGAAGGAGATGTGCAGAACAGCAGCCTGGAAGGTGAAGGTATTCCGGAACCCGCTTTTCAGGAACGGAAAAAAAGTGAAAGGACGGAGCACCCTGTGCTTGAAGCTGGTGGGTAGGGAAGCTCTCGTCCAATTTGACGGAAGGCCGATTCTGGAATGGCAAAAGGACGAGAAAGGAAACCCCGTAGGGAAACTTCCCGTTCCCCGCAAGGCAAAGACCGTGTTCGACCTGAGCCAGGTAGTCACCTGACTCAGGCTAAAGGCAGCGCACTCAAGTGTGCTGCCTTTCCTTTTTGATAGAAGGCGGAAAATCGGATATAATCGAATAAAATCATTTCAACTGATCCAATGGACCCATCCACCCTTGTCGAAAATCTTTCCCATGTCGGCGTAATATACAAAAAAAGGCTGAAAAGGCTCGGGATCAAAAACGTGCAGGACCTCCTCTACCACTTTCCTTACAGATATGAGGACTTTTCAAACGTAAAGAAGATAGCTGAAGCAAGGGCAGGGGAACAGTGCTCCCTGCAAGGGAAAATCCTGGAAATCGAAAGCTCCAGGACCTGGAAAAAAAAGATGTCCCTGACCACGGCCCTGATAGGAGACGAAAGCGGCGCCTTGAGGATAGTCTGGTTCAACCAGCCGTATTTGATAAAAATGATAAAACAGGGAGACTTTCTTTCTCTTTCAGGAAAGATTTTGCAAGGCAAGGACGGGATATACCTGCCCAACCCTTCTTTCGAAAAAATGTACCAGGGCGAAGAAAATTCCTTGACCCATACGGCCAGGATCATTTCCGTCTACCCTGAAACGGAAAATCTTTCTTCAAGGTGGCTCAGATACGTCATAAAATCAATACTTTCTGAGATCAAAAACAGCGTCAAAGACCCTTTGCCGGAGGAGATAAGGAAGGAATACGGATTTTTAGGAATCTCAAAAGCCTTGCAACAGATTCATTTTCCAGATTCCTTGGAGCTTGCCAAAAAAGCGAAGGAAAGATTTTCTTTTGAAAACCTGTTTTTTCTTGAACTGGCTGTTTTGCGCTACCGAATGAGGCTTTCCTCGCTCAAAGCTCCCCAGCTTTCGATAAGGCTCGAGTACATCCAGAAATTCACCAAATCCTTGCCCTTCAAATTAACCGACAGCCAAAAAAAGACGGCCTGGCAGATATTGAAGGATCTGGAAAAACCCAGGCCCATGAACAGGCTTTTGCAGGGAGACGTGGGTTCGGGAAAAACGGTAGTGGCGGCCATAGCGGTATTGAATGCCATCAAGAACGGATACCAGGCCGTTTTGATGGCCCCGACCGAAGTTCTGGTGAAGCAGCACTTCAACACCATCTGGAAGCTACTGAACAATTTCAAATTGGACGTAGGGCTTCTGACCGGCAAGGAAGACAAGTTCTTTTCGAAAAAGCTCAAGACGGACAGCATTGAAATCTCAAGAAAAAAGCTTTTGGAAAAGGCTAAGGATGGAAAAATAGACTTTCTGATCGGAACCCATGCTTTGATACAAGGAGGAGGAAAAAGAAGCCCGGGAGTGAAGTTCAAGAACCTGGCCTTAGCCGTCGTCGACGAACAGCACAGGTTCGGAGTAGAACAGAGGGCGAAGCTTCTGGCTGATGACTCCTCAGGCACCCCTCATTTGCTTTCCATGACCGCCACCCCTATCCCCCGCACCTTGGCTTTGACCGTCTACGGAGACCTCGATCTTTCGTTGATAACCGAGCTTCCCAAGGGACGAAAGAAAATAATCACTGAAATTGTGCTGCCGGAAGAAAGGGAAAAAACCTACCGGTTCGTAAAAAAAGAGGTGAAGAAAGGAAGGCAGGTTTTCGTGCTCTGCCCGAGGATAGAGCTTAGCCAAAGAGAAGATATCCCTGAAGAAGAAAAGCTCCAGGGATGGGCCGAAGTAAAAGCGGTGAAGCAAGAATACGAAAAGCTGTCAAAGGAAGTGTTCCCCGAATTCAACGTCGGCATGATGCACGGAAAGCTTCCCTTCAAGGAAAAAGAGAGGATAATGAAGGATTTCTCAAATCCGGTCAGCAAAAGGAGGAAGATAGACATACTCGTTTCAACCTCGGTCATTGAAGTCGGGATAGACGTTCCCAACGCCACGGTGATGATGATAGAAGGGGCGGACAGGTTCGGCTTGGCCCAGCTCCATCAGTTCAGGGGAAGGGTGGGAAGATCCGAATACCAGTCTTACTGCTTTCTGTTCTCAGACTCGCCCAGCAGGAAAACGGAACTCAGGCTCAAAGCTTTGGTCGATTGCGAAAGCGGATTCAAATTGGCGGAAAAAGACCTGGAGATCAGAGGCCCGGGAGATTTCATCGGCATAAGGCAGTCGGGAATAGCCGACCTGGCCATGAAATCTTTGGGGGACGTGGCCCTGATAGAAAAAACAAGGAAAGCGGCCAAGGAGATAATAGAGAAAGATCCGGGGCTGAAAAACCATCCTGATTTGAAGGCGAAAGCGGACGCCTTCCAAAAAAGGATCCATCTGGAATGAAAAACGTTGACAATGTCTCCTCAGATGTTATCTTGAGATAAGAATAACCTTGCCAGCAAACGTTTCTGGCAGATAAAAAAAATGCGCAAAAAAACATCGTTCGCCATTCCCTTATTAATTTCCCTGTTCCTGCTGCTCCAGCCGAACTTGGCCGGAGCCATCACCGTTTCAGAGCTGCAAGCCCAGATAGAAGAGCTTCAAAATCAGATAGCACAGCTCCAGGAGCAGCTGCAGCAGCTTGACGAGGCAGGAACGGATATCGGGCAGTCCTGGTGCTACGATTTCAACAACAGCATCACCTTCGGAAGCGGATCTGGAGACGTGACCGCTTTGCAGACTGCTTTGCAGAAAGAGGGGCTTTATACCAGGACCATCACCGGCAGCTTTGACGCCAAGACCGCAGAATCCGTAACCTGGTTCCAGGAAAAATACCAAGCGGAAGTTCTTTCCCCATGGGGGCTGACCAAGGGAACAGGGCTTGCGGGTAAGACGACCACAGCCAAGCTCAACCAACTTTACGGATGTACTATCCAGCCAGGGTCGTCAAGCCAGTCTTCCGGATGCCAAAATTTCTGGTGGTACGACGAGGGCAGCAACAGATACTGCCAAGAAAGACAGTTCTGCGGAGCATATATGTATCTTGGGCTCCACACATTCACGACCGAAGAAACCTGCAAGACGAGCCTGAGACTGGAAGGGACTGCCACCAGTACTCCCCCCTGCACCTCTTGCGGGGACGTGGACCTGGACGGAGACGTTGATTTGATAGACGCTTCCCTGATTTCAAACTATGCCGCCAAAACAGTAGATCTTTCCGAAGGGCAGAAATTCAGGGCGGACGTCAACGGAGACGGAAAAGTCAATGTGGTGGATGCCACAACCATCACCCAATACGTAGAGGGAACAATCAGCAGCTTCCTTGTTTGCAAGGCCGGACAAGGATCGAGCGATGACAGCAGCGGAGGAAAAACGGCAGACAATATAACCCTGCCAGAAGAACTCCAGGGTTTCGTAGACAGCCTGCTTAAAGCCAATCCTTCTGCTAAGGAATATATAGATAAGATCTCATATGCTTTTCGCGACGCCTATGCCGATTTATACAACGGCACCATCTACAACGGAGACCCTGAAAACACGACCGCATACAGGCACGCCTTGGGAATGATCGCCGTCCTCGATTCATACAATATCGTAAAGGAAGCCGGATATTCCCGCAGTTTTACAGAATTCACCTGCAACAGCTGTTTCGGTTATTCATATATAAAAAGCCCGATATACAAAATGATCAGCGGCACTCCTGTCGCAGTCCCTGGGGCCAAAGTGTACGACCCTGTCACCAAACAATGGTATGTCTGGGATGAATGGGGTGTGAGCGCGAGACTGGCAACAGAATTGGAGGCTAAAGCTTATGAGTGGATAAACAACGAAGTAACGGAAGCCGGAGACGGATATTTGAATAATATAGCCACCGCTGAGATGCACATTAGGGAGAGAGACCAATGGATTGAAACGGCGCGAGAAAGGATCGAAATCATAGAATCTGGAGGAGCATACAGCGAGATGTGGGGAGATGTCGAATATCTTCAAAATCGTATCGACCGATGGCAGAACGAAATCAATGATTATTTCGGCGTCATTGATCTTAATGAAAAAAAACTCGAAGAGGAGATTGGAGATCTTCCCCCCGATTGGAAGGATGTCAGCGGTGATAATGACGATAGCGGCGGATTGCCAGCCACTCCGGAAGATACGGGAGGGACCGCCAGCCAGGAATATAGGAATTACTGGGATTCAGTTCTGTCTGTCGGAGATTTTGACCCGAATTTTGACTGGCAGGAATATTATAGCTGGAACCCAGAAGTCCAGACAGGGAAACCAGGAGGTTATAATGACGATAGCGGCGGATTGCCAGCCACTCCGGAAGATACAGGAGATATCGTCACCCAAGGGTACAAAGATTATTGGAATTCCGTCCAAACAATAGATGACTACGATTGGAATTCTGAACAGGATACAGAAAACCAAAGAACAAATTCTTGCCCTTCCTGCAAGGTTAATTATCCCGATCCTGAAGATTCTGAAGGCGAAGAAGAAGAGGAGGAGGAAGAGGAAGATAGCGAATGGGAAGAAGACTGGGGAACGGACGAATACTGGGAATGGACCTTCAAAAATATAGAAGGAAAATTGGCTGCCATTTCAGGAGCCATAATCAGACTGGCAGAAGGGATAAAAGAGCTTCTGAACAGATAAAGAGAGTAAAATGAAAGAGCGCGGGCAAAAACCCGCGCTCTTTTTGTCTTGCGGCCCTAAGGGGAATCGAACCCCTGTTATCGGATTGAAAGCCCGGTGTCCTGACCACTAGACGATAGGGCCGAAACTATCATAATCTTAATCAAGAAATTGAAAAAAATCAATAGTTGGGATAAGATGAAGGGGGAAGAAAATATGAGGATACTGGCCATTGAAACCTCCTGCGACGACACCGGAGTTTCCGTCCTTGAAGTGAAAAACGGGAAGTTCTTCCTTAAGGGCAATGTCGTTTCCTCGCAGGTCGAATTGCACCGAAAATGGGGAGGGATCCACCCTACCCTAGCCAAAAGAGAGCACCAAAAGAACCTGGTGCCCGTTTTGATGAACGCTTTGAAAGAAGCAAAGCTGTTGAAAAAAAGGAAAACGAAAAAGAACGATTTTGGAAAAATCGACCAGATCCTCAAAAAAGAAACGGAACTTTTAAGAAGGCTGAGACTTTTTTTGAAAAACTATGAACCTCCCGAAATAGACCTGGTGGCGGTGACCGAAGGCCCGGGGCTGGAGCCTGCACTGTGGGTGGGAGTCAACTTCGCCAAAGCCCTTTCTTATTCCTGGCAAAAGCCGATAGTGCCGGTGAACCATGTCGAAGCCCATATCCTGGCCAACTGGCTGCCCCAAAACGAAAAGCAAAAAAGAATAAAGCTTCCGGCAATCTGTCTGGTGGTTTCCGGCGGGCACACCCAGCTGATCTTGATGAAGGGCCAAAACAGATACAGGCTCATCGGTGAAACGAGGGACGATGCCGCAGGAGAATGCTTTGACAAGATTGCCAGGATCCTGGGGCTGGAATACCCGGGCGGTCCTGCCATCGCCAGGGAGGCTGAAAAAGCAAAGAAAGGAAATGTGAAGCTTCCCAGGCCGATGATAGGCCAGAAGAACTACGACTTCAGCTTTTCCGGGCTGAAGACCGCCGTTTTCTACAACAGCCAGGAAAGAAAAAAAAGCAAAGGATACGTAAGGCAGGTGGCAAAAGAATCCCAGCAGGCGATAATAGACGTTTTGATAAAAAAAACCTTGAAGGCGGCCAAAAGCTTCAAAGTCAGATCAATACTTCTGGGAGGAGGAGTGGCTTCAAACAAAGAGCTCAGAAAACAGATTTCCGAATCGATAGAAAAGGAAATCCCCAATATCGCTCTTTATATCCCGGATCTGAAATACTGCACGGACAATGCAGCCATTGTGGCCGTTGCCGCCTCTTTTCATTCAAAAAGAACGAAGCCTTGGCAGAAAATCAAAGCAGACCCAAACCTGAGGCTGAAATGATAAAAAAATTGTTTTTCGTGGTAGAATGAAAACATATGGAGCTTTCGAAATCTTACGATCCTAAGGAAACCGAAGCGAAAATATACGGATTCTGGGAAGAATCCGGGTTTTTCAATCCGGACAATCTCCCCGGCAACAGAAAGAAAGCCTACTCAGTAGCCGTTCCCCCGCCGAACATCACCGGAGAGCTTCATATGGGACACGCTTTGAACTCGACGGTCCAGGACATTCTGATCAGGAAAAAAAGACTCCAGGGATTCAAAACCCTATGGCTGCCGGGGACCGACCACGCGGGGATCGCCACCCAGAACGTGGTGGAAAAACTTTTAAGAAAAGAAGGGAAGACAAGGTTCGATCTGGGAAAGGAAAAATTCATTGAAAGGGTCTGGGAATGGAAAAAGAAGTACGGAAGCATAATCCTGGAACAGTTTAAAAAGATGGGGGCTTCGATGGACTGGTCCAGGACCAGGTTCACCATGGACGAAGACTACACGCTGGCGGTGAAGGAGGCCTTCCTGCATTACCAGAAAAAAGGATGGATTTACCAGGGAGAAAGGGTCATCAGCTGGTGCACCAGATGCCAGACTTCCCTGTCAGACTTGGAGCTGGAATACGCGGAGGAAAAAGGGAAGCTGTGGCATATAAGATACGAGATCAAGGGGGAGCCGGGAAACCATATAACAGTGGCCACCACCAGGCCGGAAACCATGCTGGGAGACACGGCCGTCGCCGTGAATCCCAAAGACGAAAGATATAAAAGCTTTGTCGGGAAAAAAGCAGTTCTTCCCTTGGTCAAAAAAGAAATACCGGTTATAGCGGACAGGACTATCGATCCTGAATTCGGAACAGGAGCTTTAAAGGTGACCCCGGCCCACAGCTTTGTTGATTATGAAATCGGGTTGCGCCACGGCCTTGAGACCGTCAAGGTGATCGACGAAAAAGGAAGAATAAGCGAGAACGCTCCACTCCCCTACAGGGGTCTGAAGGTCGCGGAAGCCAGGGAAAAAATACTGAAGGACTTAGAGGAGCAGAATCTTCTGGCAAAAATTGAAGATTATTCCCATCAGATTCCCAAATGCTACCGATGTTCGACCACCGTAGAAGCGATGCCCTCGAAGCAGTGGTTCTTAAAAATGGACGAACTGGCGAAAATGGCGGCCGTTGCAGTGAAAAAAGGGAAAGTCGCTTTCTTCCCAAAAAGATGGGAAAAAGTGTATCTTGAATGGCTGGAAAACATCAAGGACTGGTGCATTTCCCGCCAATTGTGGTGGGGGCACAAAATACCCATTGAAGGCGAAACTGACGTCCTGGATACCTGGTTTTCCTCGGCCCTCTGGCCTTTCGCCACTTTGGGATGGCCGAAAGCAACGAAAGACCTGGAATCCTTTTATCCCACCTGCGACCTTTTTACAGACAAAGGAATAATAAATTTATGGGTGACGAGGATGATTTTTTCCGGGCTCGAGTTTACAAAAAAACCCCCTTTCAGCAGGGTCTATATCAACCCCACCGTGATGACCAAGGAAGGACAAAGGATGTCTAAATCCCTGGGAACAGGAATAAATCCCGTAGGGCTGATCGAAAAATACGGGGCCGACGCAGTAAGATTCGGCATCGCCTACCAAGTCACCGAGCTCCAGGACATGAGGTTTTCCGAAGACAGCATAGTGATGGGAAGGAAATTCTGCAATAAAATATGGAACGCCAGCAGGTTCGTCCTGCTCCAGGTCGGGAAAGAAGAGATAAGCCTGCCTGAAAAGATGAAAGAAAGAGGTTTGACTGCTTCAGAAAAGAATGTGCTGAAGGCTTTGTCTAAGATCTCCTCAAGCCTGGACAAGGACATCGAGACCTTCCAATTCGGAAAAGCCTGCCACGAAGCTTATAATTTCTTCTGGCACGATTTCTGCGACGTTTTCATAGAACAAGCCAAAAATCAGCTGGCAGAAGGAAAAAACGAATCTGAAAAGATGAAAACCAAGACGGTCCTGCTCTATGTCCTTCTCAATTCTCTGAAGATCATGCACCCTTTCATCCCTTTCATCACAGAGGAGATATACCAAAATTTGCCCATAAAAAACAGGAAAAAAGCCATCCTTGTAGAAGAATGGCCGAAATAGCATGAACTATCCCCTTTTGATTTTTTTCGGTCTAGCCCCGAGTATCGTCTGGCTTCTTTTCTATTTGGGCAAGGATTCCCTGCCCGAATCCAACCGAGACATCCTGAAAGTGTTTTTTTTCGGGATGATAATGGCCGTTCCGGCCTGCTTAATAGAGCTTGGAATATTGCGCGAGATTTCTTTGATTCCTTTGGATCCTTTTTTGATAGCGATCCTTTCCTTCTTCGTCGCGGTGTCTTCCACCGAGGAAATTTTCAAATACCTTACGGTGAGAATGAGAGTGTTCTTGCATCATTCCTTTGACGAGCCGGTGGATGCGATGATATACATGATCGTTTCCGCTTTAGGGTTCGCCGCCGCAGAAAACATGCTTTACCTGTTTTCCGAGCAAGGGGTGGTGGACATGTTCGCGGCAAGCTGGGTCAGGTTCATAGGGGCCACTTTTTTGCACGGGCTTTGTTCGGGAACCCTGGGATATTTCCTCGCCCTTTCCTTCTGCTGTCCTGAAAAGCGCTTGAAAATGGTCCTGACGGGATTCTCAACGGCGATATTGTTGCACGGCCTGTACGATTTATTTATAATGGAATCTGAAGGGATATTCCAGCTTGCCGGTCCGGTCGTCGTCCTTGCGGTGCTGGCCGCCCTGGTCTTTTCCGGGTTCGAAAAGCTAAAAAAATTAAAAAGCGTATGCTACCTTTCAAAAAAATGAAAATAGGATCCGGAAAAATCGACAAAGGGGATGATTTCATCCCGAGGGAGGAAAAAGGGGCCAAAATATCAATCGACCTTTTCGAGACCGAAGGAGAAATGATCATCCAGTCCACCGTGGCCGGGATATCCTCCAAAGACTTGAAGGTATCCATAGAAGACGGCGTACTGACGATTAAGGGGATGAGGGAAAAGCCGTCCGATTTCGCTGAATCCCAGAAGAGATACCTTTATCAAGAATGCTATTGGGGCCCTTTTTACAGGAGCCTCTTGATGCCAGAGGAAATAGACGCAGACGGCATAAAAGCCTCTGTAGAAGAAGGAGTCCTCACAGTCAGGATTCCGAAAACAGACAAAAGAGGGAAAAGGGAGATAGAAATAGCTTAAAGCAAACCGCCGGCCAGAGCCGGCGGTTTTTCGATGTGTCGGAGGAGGGATTCGAACCCTCACGGGTTTCCCCACTGGATCCTAAGTCCAGTGCGTCTGCCTTTCCGCCACTCCGACCTATCCTTTACAGACGAAATTAACACGAATATCCCTCTGAATCAACTTTTCCTTTTCTTGGGCGTGACCCAAAAGCCCATGTATTTCCCAAACATAAGCCTTGTCTGAGCGTCTATGGCCGGCAAGGCTCCGAAAAAAACCAGGGCGAAAGGGAAAAAAAGCCATTGCAAAACCGTAAAAATCTTCTTTTTACCACTGCGAGCCGCAGGATACGGCCTTGTGAGCAGGTCGTTTATGACAGCCCCGGTGAACAGCCCGATCAAGGCAAAAGTCATCAATTCCCTGGTCACCACCGGCAGATTGTAAGCTAAAACAGTGCTGGTGAATTCATTCCCTCCCAAAAGCAGGGGCAGCCAGCCCAAGCACAGGATAAGAAGGGCGTTGGTCGCCCAAGCCCAGAATCCTTCGATGGCTAAAAACAAATAAGTGAATCCCTTTTTAAGAGGCAGCTTCTTATTCTTCATCATCCCGAAGAGAAGATATGGTATGCCTTCTGACCCCCAGGCCCATCTCCTTTGTTGGCAATACTGGTTTTTCGCCGTCTCCCACAATGTTTCTCCGACGCAAGAATCCATGGACAATGGATAGTGGAGGGGAACTATCCTGTATTTCCCGTCGTAGAAAAGGAATGATTTCCAGAATATGCCGGCATCTTCGGAAACGACGTTGGCCTGCCAGAAATCCATTTCCACTAAAGCCTGAAAGCTCATGGAATGGGAAGAATAGGTCACTATCTTCTCCGGCCTCTGCTGCTGCATCATCTGCCAAAAAACGTTGGAGGAAGCCACGACGCGCGAAAAAAACGGGGCTTCCCAGTAATTGTTCATATAAAGAGGTATGGGCTGGTAGCTCGCCCTGAAAGGATTGGCGGAAGTCAGATAATGGTAGACCAGGCAGGAAAAGTACTGCGGATATACCTGAGTGTCTGCATCAAAGCAGGAAACGATGACATTTTTGTAAGGGATCTCCAGGACGTCTATGATTTCTTCCTTCGCTTTCTTTCCCGCCCAGGTCTCATTGGAACCCTTGCCTGCAATCTCCCCTTGTATGTCAGAAGGGTGGCAAGTGACTAAAAACCTGAAGAATTCCTTCCCATATCTTTCGGATATTTTATCGGCTGCAGCCCTGGCTTCCTCCCCCGCTCTTTCTTCCGTAGCCAATACGACTATCATCCTGTCTTTAGGATAGCTGCACTTCTTTAAAGCCTCGAAAGACCCTTTCAGCACCTGAAAATCCTCTTTGTACATCGGAAGGACTATGAGATGATAGATATCTTTCCATTTGGTGGCCGGCAGTGCTTCCAGTTCCTTTATCCAGTCGATCTTGAGGTTTTTTTTCATTCTCTTATACTCAGCCAGCAAATGGACAGAAAAATAGACGGTCCTTAAAAGCCAATAGGTACAGAAAGCGATTATGAAATAGGCGGTCAGGGCGGGCTTCAGCCATGAAAGAAGGACCATGCTTATCAAGGTGGACCAAACCAAAAAACCGGGAAAAATCTCAAAAAGCCTGTAAATAAACCTGTCTTTTCCATTCTTGATGTCCGAAGCCTTCCCTATATAAAGATATTTTTTATCGGCCGGCAATTCCATTTTATCAATTCATATGATAGCACAAGCCCTCTAAAAAGCCTCCTCTCTCCTTTTCCTGTTGAATCTCCACAGAATAAACCCGAGAAAGCAGTAAATGGCCAGGAACCAAATCCAATGCGGCCTCCCCGTATCCAAATATGCAAAAAGGGAAAAATCCACCACCTTCAGAACGTAATCCAGTAAAACCCATAAAGGCAGAGAAAGGATCCATCCTGCCTGGCTGAAGATCATGCCCAGAATCCCTGAAGCGAATCCCAGCGCCATAACCAAAGTGAGGACCGGGATGATCAATACGTTCGTAATCGGGGAAATGAGAGAAAACTGCCCGAAATTGTAAACCAAAACGGGAAGAGTGAAGACTTGGGCGGAAAAGGTCATCGCCAGTATATCCTTGAACCCTGCCACATTAGGAATGGTCTTAAACGCCCTCGAGAACAAATCCTTGAAGAAAGGAAGAAAATAAGATATCCCGAGCACGGCGAGGAAAGAAAGCTGAAAGCCGACATCTTTAGACAAAAGCAACGGATTCAAATACAGCATCAGGACCGCGGCGAAAATGAGGAAGTTCAATGAATTTTTCTCCCTTCCCAAAAACTGGGCGGCCAGAAGGAACCCTCCCATTATCCCGGCCCTCACAGCCGAAGCCTGAAATCCGGTCAGAGAGATGAACAAAGCCACCATTATCAGAGACAATATTGAGGATTTCTTTGCGGAAATCCCTATTCCTAAGAAAAAAGCAGCCAGTATCGATGTTATTATCACGACATGCATACCGGAAACTGCAGTGATATGCCTCACTCCGGCCGCATTGAGCTTTTCCTTCAGTTCAGAAGACATCCTGTTCTTGTCTCCCAGCACCAGAGCCCCGAGTATCAAAGAATGCGGAGGTGAAAGATTTTTGTAAATGCTTTCTCTCAGCTTTCCTTTAAAGAGCAGTATTTCAGAGAAGATGAAATTCCCCTCCCCTTCTCTTACCAATTCGATTTCAGGATAGTACATCACAGAATAAATTCCGTCTTTTGCAAGATACTCGCCGTAGTCAAAGCCGTCAAAAGCAGAAGGCTTTTCTACTCTTCCCTTTATTTTCAGCCTGTCTCCGTAATTGTATAAGGGGTACAAACTCGCCGTCACCAGGATTTTCCCGTCAACGCCGTCAGGCTGGAACCGGAACTGCTGCCTTTTCTCGCCCAAATCAGGCTCTGAAACCGAGACTCCCTCTAAAGAAATTTCAATCTGTCCAAGGTTATAAAGCTGGAGCTCTGATTGAAACACCCTTTTCTCTGCTTCCTGGTGCAAAAAAACGGCCAAAGACAGGATTGCCAAGCAGAATCCAAAAACTACCGGCCTTTTCTTGCTGGAGAACAAGGCGATAAGAGAGACTGATACTATCAAAGTTACGAGCAGGGCCGGCAAAGGGACAGAAGCGACGGAATCGATGAATATTCCTGCCACGAAAGATGCGCAGAGCAGTTTAAAAATTATTGATTTTGCCATTGAAACTATTTTCTAAAAAATAAAATCAGCAAAAGCCCTGTTAAAAACCCGCTGACATGGGCCGAATAGGCCACCATGGAGTCGGTTCCCATGTAAAAAAACTGGTACAAGAACCAGACGGCTACGTAAACCGCGGCCGGGATGCTCATCATCCTGATGAAATAAAAAAGAGGCACCATTGCTTTTATCCTGTGCCTGGGAAAAAGAACAAGATATCCTCCCAGTATTCCGGAAATAGCTCCGGAAGCTCCGATGACCGGAATCGTCCTGTCTGGAGCAAAAAATGAATAAGCCAGAACGCTGCCGGCTCCGCAGACAAGATAGAACAGCAGGAATTTGAAAGACCCTAGGCGCTTTTCCAAATTCTCCCCGAAAACCCATAAGAACCACATGTTCCCGAAAAGATGCAGGAATCCTCCGTGCAGGAACATGGAAGTGAAGACGGCATATGCCCTTTCTCCTTGAAAAAGTAATTCTGGAACCAGGCCGAAAGAGCCGATGAAGCGGTCAAGATTTTTCAAAGAGACAAAAAACAAGACCGCATTGGCGGCGATCAGTATCTTTACAACTATGGACTTTCTCCCTGGTATTCTTGTCTCGTCGTAAAGAGGAAACATGGTTTCCGGCTATCTTATTTCGCAGATCTCGAACAAAGGAGCAAGCATTTTTTTTATCTCCTGCAGGTACGCGTCGGGATAAGGGGAGATTTTTTCAAAAGTTTGATCAATTGTTTTTTGCGGCTTAAATCCCTGGATGAAATAGGCCCTGGCCGGAGAAAGCCATTTCCCTATTTCAGCGAAATCCTCTTTTGCCAAAATGCCGGGAACCGCCGTTGTTCGAAACTCGTAATCAACAAGGCTTTTTCTCAACAGCCCTACGCTTTCTCCAATCTTCGAAAAATCAATATCGCAACCTACGACCGCAGGATATTTTTCCTTCGGAGCCTTGATATCCATGGCGACATAGTCAAGCAGCCTTCCTTCTATCAGATTTTCCAGCATCCCGGGGTTGGATCCGTTGGTGTCCAGCTTGACCGCGTATCCCATGTTCTTTATCTTGGAGATAAATCCAATCAGGTCACCTTGTATGGTCGGCTCTCCACCACAGACGACCACCCCTTCCAAAAGCCCTTCCCTTTCCGATAAAAATTCGAAAAATTCCTCTTCCGATATCTCAGGATGATTTTTAATCTTTTCTGGAAGAACCAGCTCGGGCGAATAGCAGAAAGGACAGCGGAAGTTGCACCCGGAAACGAAAACCGTGGCGGCCACGCGGCCTGGAAAATCAATGAGAGTGCTTTTTTGCAAACCTCCCAGCTTCACCGTTATTTTTTCGCCAGCTCCTGCGGAATCGCAAATTCCTTCCTGTCTGAAAACTCCGCTTTCTTCCCTTTGTTCCACTGGGAAACCGGCCTTAAATATCCTACCACCCTCGAATACACTTCGCACGGCTGCTTTATAAGGCACTTGGGGCAATTGAAATACTCTCCTGGTATGTAGCCGTGATTGGGGCAGATGGAGAACGTCGGGGTCAAGGTGACATAAGGAAGGTGGAATTTCTCGAATATCTTTTTGACCAAGCGCTTTGCAGTCTGGTGGTCCGGAATCTTCTCTCCCAAGAAAAGATGCATCACCGTGCCGCCGGTGTACTTAGTCTGGATTTCGTCCTGGAGTTCTAAGGCTTCAAAAATGTCGTCAGTGTAGCCGACAGGCAGCTGGCTGGAGTTCGTATAATACGGGGTTTCTTTCGTTCCGGCCGCTATTATGTCTGGATATTTTTCCCTGTCTTTGAGGGCCAGCCTGTAAGCAGTAGCTTCAGCCGGAGTCGCCTCCAGATTGTAAAGATTGCCTGTCTTTTCCTGGTAGTCCACCAGCCTGTTTCGCATGAAGTCCAATACTTCCTCGGCGAACTTCCTCCCTTTTTTGGAACCTATGTCCTCTCCGATGAAGTTAAGCAGGGCTTCGTTCATTCCGACCAAGCCGATGGTGGAGAAATGGTTCCCCCAGTAGCTCCCCCTCATCTTTTCCACTCCGGTAAGATAATATCTGGAATAGGGGTAAAGCCCTTTCTTCATGAAATCGTCCAAGGCCTTCCTTTTGATCTCAAGGCTCTCCTTGGCGATATCCATTATCTTTGCCAGCCTGTCGAAGAAATCGCCTTTGGTCTTGGCGAGATATCCTATCCTGGGAAGGTTTATCGTCACCACCCCTATGGACCCGGTCAATGGGTTGGAGCCGAAAAGCCCTCCCCCTCTCTTGTAAAGCTCCTTATTGGAAAGCCTGAGCCTGCAGCACATGCTCCTGACGTCCTCAGGGCTCATATCCGACTGTATGAAATTGGAGAAATAGTTGACCCCGTATTTGGCCGTGGCCTCCCACAAGGGCTCCAAAGCCTTGCTTTCCCAGTCGAAATCGGAAGTGATGTTCACGGTGGGAATGGGAAAAGTGAAAGGCCTTCCTTTGGCGTCCCCTTCCATCAGTCCCTCGTAAAAAGCCTGGTTTATCATATTCATCTCTTCCTGGAAGTCCCCGTAAGTCAGATTCTGAGGCTCTCCTCCGATGATCACCGGCTGTTTTGCCATGGTTGAAGAAGGGTTAATGTCCAAAGTGATATTGGTGAAAGGGGTCTGGAATCCGACCCTGGTGGGAATGGCCATATTGAACAAAAATTCCTGGATGGCCTGTTTGACCTGATGATAGTTGAGATTGTCGTACCTGATGAAAGGAGCGAGCAGGGTATCGAAAGAAGAAACAGCCTGGGCTCCGGCGCTTTCCCCCTGGAGAGTATAAAAGAAATTGACCAGCTGGCCCAATGCGCTCCTCAAGTGCTTGGGCGGTTTTGACTCCACTTTCCCGAGAACTCCTCCGAATCCCCGCTGTATCAAATCGTAAAGATCCCAGCCGCAGCAGTAAGTAGAAAGGCTGTCCAGATTATGGATATGGAAATCCCCGCTGTTCGAAGCCTCCCTCACTTCAACGGGGTAAACCCGATTAAGCCAGTATTTCTTGGTGATGGCGGATACGGCGTAATGATTCAGACCCTGCAGGGAATAAGCCATGTTGGCATTCTCATACACCTGCCAGTCTAGCTCCTGTATGTAGTTGTCTATCATGTCCACCGATTCGTCGATGGAAGAAGTAGCCTCCCTGATCCTTCTCCTCTGCTCTCGGTAAAGGATGTAAGCGCGGGCCGCTTCCACAAGATCTTCAAGGATGAGGCACTCTTCGACTATGTCCTGGATCTGCTCCACGCTCGGGATCTCGTCTTTTTTGAAACGCCTGCCTATGATTTCGACTACTTTGTCTGAAACTTTTTTCGCTTCTTTCCCGTCCTGCTGGGAAACGGCGGTTATCGCCTTGAAAATTGCGTTGGTTATCTTCTCCTGTTCGAAATCGACTATCGTACCGTCCCTCTTTTTTATTTTCTTTATTTCCATGATCGGAATTTGATTAATAATCCGCATCGTTTTACAGATGCGGGAATAGTTTGGCGTTATTATATTTTACCCTCAAACAAAAACGGAATCAACTCTGCTAATTCCGCTTTAAAAAAACTGTTTTTCCACAACCGGCTAGAATCCGGTGGCGATAACCATCACGCTCACCTCCCCTTTCTTGAGTTTCGGATTCCTGACCGCCCCGAAGATTATCTTCGCCTGAGGATCCGCGTTTTTGGTGATGATCTTGGCGGCTTCGTTGATTTCGTCCAAGCTCAAGTCGTCCCCGCCGGAAACGTTGAACAGGATCCCTCTGGCCCCTTGAATGGAAAAGTCCACCAACGGGGATTTTATCGCCTGGCTCACTGCTTCTTCTATCCTTTTTGCCCCTTTTCCGTAGCCGCGGCCCAAAAGGGCCTGCCCGGCGTTGTGCATGATCGATTTCACGTCCGCGAAATCCACATTGATGATGCCCGGAACCATTATCAAATCCGAGATTCCCTGGACCGCCTGCCTCAGAATTTCATCGCACATCCAAAAAGCGGAATAAAGAGTGGTGTCCTGCTCTATCAGATTGAGGATCTTGTCATTTGGAATGACCACTAATGTGTCCACCTTGGTTTTCAATATTTCCGCCCCTGCGTTGGCTATCTTCATCCTCGGATATCCTTCGAAGCTGAACGGTTTGGTCACCACGGCAATAGTCAGTATCTTCAGGGATTTGGCGATCTCCGCCACCACCGGAGCTGCTCCTGTTCCGGTTCCCCCTCCCAGCCCGCAGGTTATGAAAATCATGTCCGTCCCTTTCAGGATTTCAGATATTTCCTCCCTCTGCTCTTCGGCTGCCTTTCTACCGATCTCCGGATTCATGCCAGACCCGAGCCCTTCGGTAAGATTTTTTCCGATCTGCAATTTGAAATCCGCTTTTATCTTCTTTAAATCCTGGATGTCCGTGTTCAAGGCCACCATGTCAACGCCCTGTATCTTGCAGGACATCATCCTGGAAACGGCATTGGAGCCGGATCCTCCAACTCCTATCACCTTTATCTTGGTCATGTCAGGGTATGAACAATTTAAGTATTTTTTTCACGCCTTCGGCCGCTCCTTTTTCAAACCTGATCACTTCCCCTTGCTTTCCGTCTTCCAAGCCGGTTAAAACCAACCCCCAGGCGACGCTGAAGGAAGGATCTTCCTTCCCTTCGTTTTCCGCATTCAGAGCGCTGCCTAGTTCTGGAACCCCTATTCTGCAGGGAAGCTTGAGCTTCCTTCTCGCAAGTTCAACGATATTCGGCAGATTAGCCCCGCCTCCGGTAATGACCACTCCAGCCGGCAATATCCCGGAAGAAACCTTTTTTATCTCCTTCTGGGCCAATTCGAATATCTCTCCAACCCTGGCTTCCACTATTCTCGAAAGGAATTTCAAGGAAAAAGAGACGGCACCTGCTGGCAACTCTATTTTTTCTCTCCTTTTGGCCTTTTTCAAGGGATTCCCGGCATGTTTTTCAAACTGCTGCTTTATCCTTTCTGCCGTATCAGTGTCAACCTGCAGGCCTATGGCAATGTCGTTGGTGATGTTGGCTGACCCCACCGGCAAAACGGCCAGATGCATCAGCTCCCCTTCTTCGAATATGGCCAGGTCCGTGGTCCCGGCCCCGATGTCCAGGATCACCACTCCGAGTTCTTTCTGCTCTTCGGTCAGACACGATCTTGCCGCAGACAAGGAAGAACAGATTATTCTCGGATTCTGGGCTCCGCCGTTTATGACCGCCTCTGTCAGGTTTCTAAAATAGGGGGAGAAAACTCCTATTCCCAGAACCTCTGCTTCTAGCCTCCTGCCTTGCATGCCCAAGGGCTCCTTTATCCCTTTTTCTTCGTCAACGGTGAACTGAATGGGAAAGCAGTCTATGATCTCCCTGTTCTTCTGCAAAGGAAAAACTTTGGCAGCGTCAATGACCCTTTCTATGTCCTCCTGGGATATTTTCTGGTCGGCTCTTGAGACAACGACCGAAGCCTTGGAAGAAACGGAAAAAATATGCCCTCCCCCGATATTAACCAGGATTTTCTTTATTTCCCTTCCTGTTTCCTCCTCCATCCTGGAAAGAACCTCGTTCACTTTCTCTGCCAGGTCGTCAGGTTTGACAACGATGCCTTTCCTCATGCCCGAGCTGGGCAGGCATACCCTGCTTAAGACTTCGAACTCATTCTGATCACTCTTTTTCAGCACGGTCAGGCCCTTGATTGAGCTTGTTCCTATGTCTATTACGGATATGATTTTTGTTTTCGGCGAAGCCGAGAAAAAATTTCTCATTTATTTCCTCAAAGAAGTTTGAACCTTTCAATCTTTGACAAATAATAAAGCTCCTTTTTTTGCATCAATTCGGCTTCTTTCCTGCTTTTCTCGTGGTCGTATCCAAGCAAGTGCAATATCCCGTGGATCAGTATCCTCGCCATCTCTTTTCCAAAGCAGACTCCGTATCTTTTTGCGTTTTTTTCGGCCACTGCCGGGCAGATCACCACTTCTCCGAGTATATTGCTCCCTTCAGGTTCTGCGAAAGCCAAAACGTCGGTCGGCGTCATTTTCTTCCTGTATAACCCGTTCAATTCCTGCATCCTTTTAGGCCCGACAACGGCCACGGACAAGAAATCTTCAGAATCAAGGCCGCTTCGACCCTCTTTTTCCAGGATTTCCCTTGCTATTTTTTTAAGAAAACCCTCGTCTATCCGCCTCGCAGTCAGGTTGTTTATTTCCACCATTAAGTCAAATATCAATTAAATTATAATAGCAAATCATCCGAAATATGCAATGAAAAAGAAAGCCGGCCCCTCAGGGCCGGCTCCTAGAAAAAAAGGTTTTTGAGCGGAAAACCTATGTCAAAAGCACTTCTACCAGTCTCACCAAGCCTCTGGCGGCAAAAGCCACAGCCACTCCGACCAAAGCCCAGATAAGTTTATCTCTCGCTTCCTTGCTCTTTTCAGGACTGCTTCCTTGAGTGACAAATTGGAAAGCGCCCAAGATTATTATTATTCCAGCCAGAACAAGTAAAACCACGAAGAGATAGGTCGATATCGTTTCCATCAAATCAAGCAGGCAGCAAAGTTGGCCGTCTTGCACTGACGAAGGATCAGCCCCTTTGACGCACCCTTGCACGTATCGGGACAAGTCGTGCTTTATCTCGGTGCAGAGGCTGTCTGGCGGCTCAACTGTCCCTGTTCCGCCTGATGCACCAGAAGCAGCGCAAAATGCATTTTGTCCGTCTGGAGCAACCCACACACATCCTTCTTCATCAAGAGCTAAACATTCAGTATAAGTTTTACCAGAACAGTTGACAGCAAGGGTTACTGTCGGAAAAACCATCAAACCTAGCACCAATATCGATAATATTTTTTTCATTGATCTTGGCTTTTTAAAACTATTTATTGGCCGACCTTTTAAAGAATGTTTTCTTTATGCCTATTATCCCAGAAAAGCAGAAAAGTTTCAAGGTGTCTTCAAACTGCAGGAAAGACAGGTCTTCTTCCACTCCGATTATATCCTTGACAAGGGCCACAATCCCCCTTGAAAGAAGGACTATGGCGAATCCTATAATCGTATAGATCATTATCTTCTTCCCTTTTTCAAAATTGGTCGGATTTCCTCCAGCAGTCATAATATAAAAGCCTCCAACCAGAAGCATTACGGGAGCAAAGACAATGGCCAATTTCCAGATAAAGTCGAGAATTCGGTTGATCAATTCCACAACGGTATCTATGTCAAGCGGATTGTTTATCACCGCATTGGCTCCTATTCCTCCTCCACCACCTCCGCCCCCAATTTTCCCAGAACATTCAGAAGTGTCAAAAATGCAATCCGTGCAAAATAAATTTCCTTTCGCAAATCCAAAATCAGAACAATCTTTTTCGTTTAAATCCTCACCATCGCATTCTTCGTTACCTGTTTGGACATTATTATGGTTACAATCTTGAAAAGCCTGGAAACAATCGTCATCTTTAACACATTGTATGTCGTCTGGATTTTTGCATTCGCTATCGACATTAGAAGGATTACATTCTTCAGGCCCACAAATACTCCTTAACTCATAAATCGCACATTCTCCCTCTCCTCCGCAAAAATTGTCCTTCAACCACTCGCAAGGAAAATTATCGATTTCATCTCCAATTTTGCATCCTCCAGTTTCGCATCCATATTTACATTCTTCTTTAAAGCTCTGCTCATCATTACATTGGCATCCCCATCCTGACGTGTCATATTTGCATCTCACATGATAATGCCACCCTTCTATACAAAAATCCGTCATATGGTTGTTACAAACATCAGCAGGATACAAATTAGGACTTGTACACCATTGAATAGGATTTTTGTTTCCTAATGCTTCAAAGGTTTCTGCAGTCCCACAGATTTCCTCTTTGTCTCCTTCGGCAAAGCTTTGCGCCGGCAACATTAAAAGAAGAAATAAAAATATAGGAAGAATTGTTTTTTTCATCGTTTTTTAAAAATCGCCTTCCTTATCTCTAT
>CAYVNG010000007.1:0-31556 GCA_964452875.1 uncultured Candidatus Saccharibacteria bacterium | reverse complement strand
CTTTTTCTGTGGAATCACTTTGTATCATGATATTTAAAACGAAAATTATTTAAACATTCCAACGATTATCTTTAGACATATCTAATAAAATATCGTTTATCTTCTCTTTTTCTTGCTGGGAAAGAGCCTTGAAACCTGAGTCACCCCAACTAGATATTGTTTTTTTAATTGTAGTTCTTTTTTCTTCACTCCCCTTAGCCATTGCATTTCTTGTTGCGCTATCTTTTATCAGATGTAATACGATTTCTATTGATCCTAAAGATTCTTTTGAAATATTTTTGCTAATATCACCGGGTGCAGATCCTTCCAAAACCTCAACGGCAGTTTTTCCAGCAGCTGCAGCTTTTTTGGTATCTAACAATATGTGAGGATACTTTTTAATAATATCACCCAATTCTTTTCTTCTGGCCTCTGCTAGAATTTTCAGTGCTTCCTCCTGCTGTTTATCTATAAGTAATGAGAGCTCGCCTCTCTCCGCTAAAATTGCAGCGGCAGCTGCCTTTCTTTCTGGGCGCCCAGCTTTAAATGCTCTTGCAATATCTATAGAGTTTTTCCCCTTAAGAGTTTCTAACTCTTTATCGATAAGCCTCTGGATACTTTTTTGAGACTTAATCCCTAAAGTTTCTTCAACCCTTCCTATGGTTGCATCTTGGATAGCCTCTCTGCCCCTTCTTGCATATCCTCCTACTCCGGGTAATTCTTCTGCTGCAAGAGGAGCAAACATGAGACCTTTTCCAACTCCTCTAATTACTGCTGATCCTGTTGGATGTTTTTTTTCAAAGGTATTTACTCCTTCTTTTATCTTTTTAACCCATTCCCATTTACTTATACCGTCTTTTGTACTTCCTCCTAATTCCCAGGCTCCTCTGCTTATTCCCTTGCCAGCCTTTTTAGACATATTTATCACGGTTTTGGCTCCTTGGGCTGAAGTTTGGAGAGAGGCTACTACTCCAAGCATAAGAAAGGCTACGGACACTAAATGAGGGAAAACATAATCAAAAAATCCAGTCATTTCGTTAGTGTCAGCCTTCATAATTTGAGCTGTCGTTATGTTGTTCGCCACGTGGTCTGCAAGATATAGGAAAAAGGCTCCAGTAGCTCCCACAAAGCACCATTGCAAAAATTGGTTCCACCATTTATTCCACAAACCTTTTGTGTTAGGGAGAATCCAGGCGGCGAAAGCCAAAGGAGCCAGTATTACTAAAACCCATATTGCCACGTATCTGAATGTGAAAATAAAGGCGAAGATGAAAAGAACGAAAGTCACAACCATATTAAAAACTATTATCGCCAGCGTTTCCGTTACGTCACTGGAATATGTAACGAAATTTTTCTGTTCCAAAAAGTTAAGAGTTAGAGACCATTCTAATATTGATCTTACTATAATATTTCCTGATGATATCCCGTCCCCTCCTACGAAGTAATACATTATAATATTTGAAGCATCCACGATCACTCCTGCTATTACGGGCACGAAATTTACCAGCAGAGCGACGATAATTAGATTACGTAAAAGTTCTTTTGTATGGTATCCGCCGAGTCTTAAAATAGTGGTGAAAGCGATAACAACCAGAACCAAAACCAAGGCCATATTCACAAAGCTCTGGGTGATTTTTAATCCCTCAGCGACTACAGGATTATCAGATCCGGTATAGCTCCAGCTGATGAAATTGGGGCTCAAAACAAGGTTCAGGATAGATGATGCTAAGCCAGCAATAGCTCCGGATACAAGTCTCAGTCCATCTAGGAGCGCGTTTAAAAAAAATGTAGCAACACTTTCAATAGCTCTCGCAATTGGGTTATATGACTCCGCAAAAGCCAGTCCTGGTAAAAGCAGAAGGTTTGCTGCGGCCAAAGAAAGGGCTATTTTCTTTCCCTTCATGAAATTGAGCAATTTTTTGATCGTTTGCATTTTTTTATTATATCACCCTTTTAAGGTTTTGGTTAGCTTAAGCCAATCGCTGACGCTCAATGTCTCAGCTCTCTGCTTAGGAGAGATGCCGTTTTTTAAAAGCCATTCTGTTGTGCTCTCCTTGTCTAATTTTAACATTTTGGAAAAATTATTCAAAAGCTGCTTTCTGGGCTGGGAGAACCCAACTTTCACTATTTTGAAAAAAGAGTCTCGAAAGAGCCCTGAGACGAGTTTTTCTTCCCTCGGAGATATTCTGATGACCGCCGCGTCCACTTCCGGCTCGGGCCAGAAAGAAGATTTGGGGATAAAAAACAGGATTGAAGCTTCAGAATAGACTTGGACGGACACGGAAAGCAGGCTCATTTTCGGGGGCTGAGAACATATCCTTTGAGCCACTTCCTTTTGGACGACAAGCACCATTTGTTCCGGGATAAGATCTTCTTTTTCCAGGAATTTCCGGATAAGAGGGCTGGTGAGGTAGAAAGGGATATTCCCTATCAGCTTGTATTTTTTTATCTTAAGGTTTGAAACGTCGGTCTTTAGAATATCCCCTTCCACTATTCGGACCCCTTCTTTTCCCTTGAAGGATTCCTTGAGGATGGCTACCATTTTAGGGTCTTTTTCCACTGCCACCACCATTTTAGCCCTTTTGGTCAGCTCTGAAGTCAGCTTTCCTGTCCCTGGGCCTACTTCCAGCACAGTGTCGCTTCCTGAAATCGAGGCTGAGTCTGCTATCTCCCCTGCCAGTTTTCCGGAGATAAGAAAATTCTGCCCCAGCCTTTTCTGGGGACGGAATCCTTTTATTCTGAGGGTTTTTCTATCCATGCTTCCTAAAATTATACCCCAAAAGCAGGCTTTCAGCCATTTTTAAGGGATTGTGAACAAACATATTGACCTGGGTCCTCGGATATGATATCATCAAGGCAAGCTTTTATGCTTAAACCAAACTGGCGGATTGCCAAAATCCCCAAACAGAGAGAGAATATTTCTCTTTTTAATTTGCTTTTCAGCACTAAACAGAGTAAAAACTGGAGAGTTTTGGTCATATTCATTATAATAGGCATCGGCGTCATCGCCGGCGTTTTTGCATTTAAAGAGGAAAAAGCGCCTAAAAACAGCATTTTCCCAGGCAGCAGCAGCAGCCTATATCTGGCTGCCCAGGTCTTTCAGAGGGATTATCCAGAATACGCCGTTATCCAGAAAAACTCTTTGGTCGGATTCTCCCCTTCTTTTGTCGGAGGAACAGAAGTGCTGCTCACTTATACGGAAGAGGAAGAGACAAAGGAAATCACAGAGTACCAGGTTGAAACAGGAGACACCCTCGGTTCGATAGCGGAGAAATTCGGCATTTCATTGAACACGGTGCTTTGGGCGAACGATCTGACTGAAAAATCAAAGATAGCTCCGGGCCAGAAGCTGGTCATCCTGCCTGTCTCAGGGGCGATGCATCTGGTGAATAAAGGAGACACCCTGAGCCAGATATCAGAAGACTACGGCGTGGAAATGGAGGAGATCATGGCTTTCAACGACATTGAAGAGCAGGGAGAGATATATATCGGAGATATTCTGGTGGTTCCCGGAGGAAAGGTTCCGGCTTCCTTGAAAGTCTATTCCGTGCCTTTGGCCAGCACATACTTCATTTTCCCCTGCCAAGGGACGGTAAGCCAGGGCCTGCATTGGTATAATGCTGTTGACGTTGCCAATCAATGCGGGACGGCCGTATTCGCTGCAGCCGAAGGCCAGGTCCAGAAAACAGGATGGACCGATGTCGGAGGGAATTATATCAGGATTCTGCATCCTAACGGGGTGGTAACGTATTACGGCCACTTATCCAAGATTTTGGTAAGCTCGGGCCAGTCGGTTTCTCAGGGGAATTTGATAGGATATATGGGAAGCACAGGGCAGTCTACCGGATGCCATCTTCACTTCGACGTCAGAGGGGCGAAAAATCCCTTGTCAGGATATTCGCTGGGATCATATCTCAGCTGGAAGTAGACAAAAAAACAGCTTATCTGAAAGCTGCTTTTTGTTTCCCTGAAAACGGTTTATTTTTTCTTCTGTTTGCAGTTCAAACAGATTCTCGCTGCGGGATGTATTCTCAGCCTGTCTTCGGATATTTCTCCACGGCAGTTTTCGCATATTCCGTACGTCCCTTTTTCCATTTTTTCAAAAGCTAGCTCAATATCCCTGAGCCTCAACTCCAGCGTATATTCAACAGGCAGTCTGGTGATGTATTCTTCGACCTGGTCAGCCGCGTCTTCCAGGACGGATCCCCCCGCTCCCCCGCTGCCGGCCGGGAAGCGCGTATCCCAGTCGCTTTTCAATTTCGGATCCTTGTCGGCGAAAGTCTTCAATTCCCGTTCGATCTCTTTTTTCTCCTGATCCAATTTATTTTTCAGTTCTTCTTGCAGTTTTTTGTCCATGTTTTTATCTCCTGTATATTTCATTTAGCTTATCCCTGGTGCTTTTGTCAACCATTCCGGTCCCTTCGACCAGGCCGAATGGCTTTAAAATGTCGTCGCTGTATTTCTGCTGGAAGCGGGCGACCGCTTTTTCGGTCAGGCCGCCGTAATATCCGGTTATAGTCCCTTCTGGATATATTTTTATATCCTCTGCCAGCCAGGTCTGGAGGATTTCAACCTCGGTCCCTTCGTCCCCGGCTTTCAAATCCTTAGTCAGGGAGACCTTGCTTTCGATCAGGTCTTTCATTAAATCTTCAGAAGTGGCGAAGATGAAAAGCCCGTTTATCAGCCCGTAGGAAATGGAGAAATTTTCCTCAAAAAAAGTGGTGGAATAGTAGCCCCTTCCCAGATACCCGGCTTTCTCTATCGGATGGTTTGGCACCATTTTCGGCTTCCCGATGCTCCTGAAAAAGAAGTCGAAATCGGCGATCATCTCCTTTTGCCAGGCATCCAGCGCTTCCAAAACGATTTCTCCCTTTCCTTCTTTTGCTTCCGCCAGCAGGGTCAAGTGCCGGTTCAGAGGAGAATAGACGACTATGGTAAGGTCGGGTTTCATCTGCTGTATGAATGACTCTGGAGCCTCAATTTCGAAAGCCTCGAGGAATTCGCCCAGGCTGACGACTTTTTGCTCGGTCACGTTCTCAATGACTATCCTGGTGAACGTTTTTTCCTGCAGATCCCCCTTGATTTTTTCTGAAAAGGCGGAAGCCAGGTTTTCCAGGGATTCAATCTCGATATCGCTGGAGTCGTCCGTTTTAAAATGGGAAGTCGGTATCACTATCCCCTCTTCGTTGGGTTTTTCTCCTCCTCCCCCGTTCGGCTCGACAATCTCGATCGGCTCGTTCCCGTTGCCGATCTTCAGGATATCCAGCTGAAGCGCTGTCGCCAATGCCGCCAATGAGAATATGACCATCAATAGAAGCACTCTTATCCACACTTTCTCAAAGTTTGAAGGCTTGATTTGGAGGAACGGTCTGAAAACCACCTCCTTGTCTTGAGGAGGGCGCTGCTCTTGCTCCTCGTTAATCGTTTTCGGGCCCTTAACCCCGATTTTCTGCATATATTCTTCCCTTCTTTTCTTTTCCGCAAGCGGAGTTTTGGTCAGTTTCTCAAATATCTGCTCTTTCTTGGTCTTTTCTTTTTCTATCTTCTTCACTTCTTCTTGCGCTTGTTCCCGCACTATTTTGACCGTCTTTTCTTCCCTTTCCTTGGCTTCAGCTTCTTTTCTCTGTTTTTCTTCCTCTTTCGCTTTTATTCTTATCGTATTGATCGCCTCCCTGTCGGCAGCCGTTTCCTGCAGGACTTCCTTCCCGCACCATCCGCAGAATTTGTCATTTTCCGAAATCTCTTTTTGGCAGTTTGGGCAAGTTTTCATGTTTCGGTTATGATTTTAATAAAGAAGCCCCGCACTGGGTACAGAATTTTTGCCCTGGATTGTTCTTTTTCCCGCATTTCAAGCAGACTGGTTCCTGAATCGGCTTTTCTTCTTTCTTTTCCGGCTGAGGTTTTTCTCCTGAAATTATGACGTCTGCTTCCTTAATTTGGAGGACGATTTTTCGTTCCCTCTCTTTTGCGTTTTCATATTCCTTATTGATCGCCTTGATTTCCCCTTCGATTCTTTCTATCACTCCCTGCAGGCTCCATTTTTTCGTTTCAACGCTTCTCCTCTCTTCCTCCTTGCCTCTCCTTTCTTTTTCGATAGATCTCTTCTGGACCGGATCGGCGGCCATTTTTTCCTTTTCTTCGACGAATTTTACGTTTTCCTCGGTTTCCTTTTCTTTTTTCAGGACGTCTTCCAGTATTTTCTGGAGATCTTCTTTCTTGGATTCCAGAACTTTTCCCTTATTTTCGAGCTCATTTTTTTCCTGGCCGATTTTTCCAAATTGATCCTGCAAGAGCTTTTTGTCTTTTTCGGCTTTTTCCTTTTCTTTGGTCCTTTCTATCTCCTTGAGTCTTGCTTTTATCTTATTCTCTTCCTTCAATATTGCTGAATATTCTTCGTCGGCCTCTTTCAGTTTTCTTTCTATTTTTTCCTTTTCCTTTTCCAGAGACCACCTGTTATTTTCCACTTCTTTTCTCAACTCTTCTATCCTCCACCTTTCCTTTTCCGTCTCTTTCTCCTTTCCTAGGTTCCTGGTTCCCAGACTAGCCAATTCGGATTCCTTTTTTTCAAGAGCCGAGACCCTTGTTTCCACTTCGTTTTCAGTGTCAGAAAGCTCAGACAGTCTTTTCTCCAGATCCGCTGATTTTTCCTGGAGTATCCTCTTGATTTCTTCTATGGGGTTTTTTCTTTCTGGAAAAGTTGCCAGCTCTTTTCTTATCTCGGCTTCTTCTTTTTTCAAATCCAGGATTCCTTCCTCCTTTCGAGGTTCTTTTCTGCCTAGTTTTTTTTCGAAAGGTTTTTCTTCTTTTTCCTGTTCTGGTTTTTCAATTTTCTTTGATTTCGCCGACTCCTTAGCTTCCTTCTCCGCCTCCCTTTTTATGTCTTCTGCCTGTTTTTCAATGTCTTTTTCGATTTTTCTCCTCCTTTCTTCGTTCTCTTTTTCCTTCTTTTCATCTTCCTCCCTCTTTGTTTTTTCTTCCTCCATTCTTTTCCTTTCTTCCTCTTCCCTCTTTTTTCTTTCCTCTTCTTCTTTTTTCATTCTTTCTTCGTCTTCTTTTCTCTTTTTTTCCTCTTCTTCTCTTTTTTCCCTTTCCATCCTTTCTGCCTCTTCCTTCTGTCTCATTGTTTCTTCCTCTTCTTTCTTTTTCGCTGTTTCCGCTTCGAAAGTTCTTTTTTCGCTTTTTTCTGCTTTTATCCTCTCTTTCTCTTTTCTCCTTTCCTCTCCGATCCTTTTCACCTCCGCGATCTTTTTTTCGATCTCCTGGGAAGGGATGAGCGGTTTTTCCGTTTTTTGAACAGGGGAAACTCCTCCTGAATGGATCTTCTCCAGGTCTTTTCTCATAGTCCTGATCTTTTCTTTCGGTATTTTTATTTTTCCCCCTAAATTCTCGTAAGCCATAAGGCTATTACTTGGCCTCTTTTGCAGAAAGGTTTATTCTGCCCTGTTCGTCAATTGAGATGACTTTGACTTTTACGGTGTCCCCTACTTTCATTATATCCTCAACTTTTTCTACGCGGAAGGGGGCGAGTTGGGAGATATGCACCAGTCCTTCCTGGCGAGGCAGGACCTCCACGAAAGCTCCGAAGGTGACTATCCTTTTCACCTTTCCCTGGAAGATTTCGCCCACTTTTACCTCTCTTGTGATCCCTTTTATCCTGTCTATGGCCTGCTGGGCCGCTTCTTCGCTTTCTGCGGTTACGAAGACTTTGCCTGAATCCTCGATGTCTATGGAAACTCCGTATTCGGCGATTATGCCGTTTATGACTTTTCCGCCAGGACCTATCACTTCTCCTATCTTTTCAGGATTTATTTCTAGTATATGGATTTTCGGAGCCCATTTGTTTATTTCCTTTCTTGGTCCGTCGATCGTTTTCTTCATCGTTCCGAGGATCTGCAGCCTGGCTTTTTTCGCCCCTTCCAGGGCCTCTTTGATTATTTTTTCGTCGATTCCGTTGATTTTTACGTCCAGCTGTATGGCCGTGAACCCTTTTTCCGTGCCTGCCACTTTAAAGTCCATGTCCCCGTGGTGGTCTTCGGGGCCCTGTATGTCTGTTAATACCTTGTATTCCCCTTTTCCGTCCTGCATCAGTCCCATGGCGATTCCTGCGGCCGGATTTTTTATCGGCACTCCGGCAGCCATCAAGGCCAGAGAAGAACTGCATACCGAAGCCATGCTGGTGGAACCGTTGGAAGAAAGTATCTCAGAAACGATCCTCAAAGTGTAAGGGAACTGGTCGAAATCAGGAATCAGCGGGAGCAGCGCTTTTTCAGCGAGCATCCCGTGCCCGATTTCCCTGCGTCCGACCCCTCTTAAAGGTTTTATCTCTCCTGAACAGTAAGGTTGGAAGTTATAATGGTGCATGAATCTTTTCTTTCCGATAAGGCACATTCCTTCCATTAGCTTTACGTCGTCTGGCGCCCCTAAGGTGAGGATGGAAAGGGATTTGGTGATTCCTCTCTGAAAAATGGCAGAGCCGTGCGTCCTCGGCAGGATATCTATTTCAGCTGAAATCGGCCTTAGCTCGTCCATTTTTCTGCCGTCTGGCCTTTTCCCGGACTTGATCGCATTTTCATGGACGATGCTGTCCGTTTCCTGGTCGAAGAAAGCAGGGGCGAATTTTCCTTGTCCCGGGAATTTTTCTTCTATATAAGAGATCAGCTCTTTCCTCAGTTTTTCTGTCGCGCTTTCTTCGTCGCTTTCATAAATGGCTTTTTCAAGCTTGCCAGCCAGGAATTCTTTTACCTCTTTTTCCAGTTCGGAAAACAGAGGATTCTCCTCGATCACGGCTTTCCCTTTGCCCGTCTTTTTGATTATCTCTTCCTGGAAAGAAATGATTTTTTCCAAATAAGGGCTTGCGAATTCCACCAACTTTAGAAAAAGGCCTTCTTCGGCTTCTTCGCCTGAAGCTTCAATCATGTTGACCAGGGTTTTTTTGCTTTCTTTGTCCACCAGTCCAGCAATGGTCGCCTCAAGAGGGCTTTTTTCCCTTTGCTCATAGATGGGATTCAAGATGAAACCTTCATCTGCGGAAACGGCTCTCAAAATAGCCACAGGCCCGTCCCACGGGATGTCAGAGGTCCCTAAGGCCACGGAAGCAGCTATTAACCCAAGGATGTCCGGGTCGTTTTCCTTGTCCCAAGAAAGACAGGTCACTATCACCTGGACTTCCCTCTTGAAGTTTTTCGGGAATCTCGGCCTGATGGCTCTGTCGATAAGCCTTGAAGTGAGGATGGCTTCGTCGCTGGGCTTGTTTTCCCTTCTCATGAATCTGGAGCCCAGGATCTTGCCGGCAGCATAGAACCTTTCCTGAAATTCAACGGTCAAAGGGAAAAAATCCCCTTCTGACGAGTCTTCTTTGGCCATCACCGCCGTTGCCAGAACGACCGTATCTCCCATTCTGACCAGGCATGAAGAATTGGCCTTTTCGGCCAGATCCCCTATTTGCACCTGAAGCTCCTTCCCTTCTAGGTCCAATTTAAATTTTTCCATAATGTGTTGGTGCAAGTTTATGCGGGCGAAACAGGCTTGCGCATCCTGCGCAGTCCAGCTTCCCTCGCATAAACTTGTTTTCTATTTTTTAAGCAAAGTTTTATCTGAAAAATCCCCAAGATCTATAAACTCGTCCACTTCCACCTTAAGTCTTGAAGAAGCTGACTTTCCGAAAGCCATGACTTCCACCCTTTTCCCCTGGTTCTTTAAATATTCGACCAACTGCAAGAAATCCCCGTCTCCGGAAGCCAGGACTATGGTGTCCACGCTCGGGGCGATCCTTATTGCATCAACCGTTATCCCAACGTCCCAATCGGCTTTTTTCATTCCGCCGTAGAATTCCTGAAGATCCCTGACCTTGGTTTCAATGCCGAGTTTTATCAAAGCCTCGAAAAAAGGCTTTTCCTCTCCTGTTTTCGTTCTGACCACGTAGGCGAAAGCGCGTATCAAACTCCTTTCGCTTACGGCCATTTTTAAAATTTCCCGGAAATTGACCCGAGAATGATAAAGATTCTTAGCTGAATGGTAAAGGTTCTGGACGTCTATTAAAACTGCCACTCTCTGCCCCGTATGTTTTATTGACATGCCTTTCTGAGGCAGTTTGGTTTGCAAGCCGCCCGCATTAATTTATTTTTTCAAACCTAATTTTTTGGAGATGCTGTTGTACCTCCTTGTACTTTCCTTCTTCAGATATCCCAGAAGCCTTCTCCTTTTGGCAACCATTTTCAGAAGACCTTTCTTGGAATGGACGTCTTTGGGATGTTTTTTCAGATGCAAAAGCAATTTGTCGATCTCTTCCGACAGAATTGCGATCTGGACTTCCGGAGACCCGGTATCGGTGGGATGGGTCTCATACTGTTTTATTATTTTTTCTTTTTGTTTTGCTTTAAGCATATTTTTTTGCTTATCCTGAAATAAGTTTTTTTGACTTAGCCTTATTCTACCCCCAAAAAAAAATAAACGCAAGCTTCCCTGATCTGAAAATAAAAAAGCGGCTAGATCGATTGTCCTTAGACAAAAGATCTAGCCGCATATGGTCAAGGAGACCCGATAATGGTCCATCTCCGATCAGGACTGAGCCATTTGAGCAGCTTGCGGATATCATCCATAGTCACGCGTTCGATGTCGTCCCTGTATTCCGAGAATGAGATAATCCGATGGTTTTCAGCAAGATCGTAAAGAGCTCCATCGCGAATATCTCTGCCAGTCTTGTCGATTATGCGATTTCTTGCGAGAACATTCCGTTTGGATTGTTCAAACAGGTCCTTGCGGTCCGACATGGAAGAAATGCATTCTTCTATGACTTCTTCTATGCTGCTGAGCGCTTCGAGCGCAAGCGTGCCGCAATTGATCGAGAATTCGTGGAATAACTGGAAATTGCAGCAAGAACTGCTGATATCGTACGTCCATGCACGTCGGCGCCGCACTTCTTCTTCCAGCAGTTTGTCGAACATGCTTTCCATAATGCGGATCGCCCGGCTATTGGCGTTGCCTGGGATTTTCGAAGCGCTGTGGTACGAGCCGACTTTCACAGGAACCGACGTAGCTATGTAGTCCGACATTTTGAACATACATCTCGTCTCAGAAGGGAAAGAGATATCTGTCACAGGATCTGGGATGGGCATTCTCGATCCTTTTTTGCTTGCGGCAAAAGGGCTTTCAGAAAGAAGCTTGACAATATCTTCAAGCTTCGCACCTCCGACGCCTACGACACTCATGTTCGCTGGCACATAGTGTCTGTCATAATATGCCTGCACATCTTTCTGCGTAATCCGTCCAATCGATTCGAGAGTGCCGAAGATTCTGGTAGACCTTTCAAGCCAGTAGCCGGCATATAGGGCTTTGCATATCCAGGTCGAATCTGAACCCGGCCGGATATTCTCTATAGAACTCGCTTATGATGACTTGACGCTCCCTTTCAATACATTTTTCGAGTTTGGCCGAAAGCAGCATGTGACCGAAGATAGAGAAAGCCGTTGCGAGAATGGTTTTATCCGCCGGCGCGAAGAAGCAGTATTGAGTGTTCGGATGGCCTGTGACGCCAAGGTTTACCATTCCGCCGTAATCTTCAAAAAAGGCGAGTATTTCCCCTGTTGGAATACTGGCATTTTCTGAAACCAAATGTTCAACGAAATGAGACAATCCTTCAAGGCCTTCCGGGTCGTGCTCTGCCCCGCTATGGACCAAAAAACCCATGGCTTGCCACGAACGTCCCGGCCAGTGAGCCGCATATACCGACAAACCGTTCGATAGCGTTGCTGTCTGAAACTCCGCATACGGGTCCCACATTGAGCTGCCTCCTTCATATTCTTCAAATCAATGAGCAAGATAGATGAATATAATAGAAATTCATTTGAATGTCAATGCAATAATATTCAAAACAGCGCAGTCTTCCTGCGCGTTTTTCTTAAGGACAGATTTGGATACAGCCTGACATTGGTGCCCCCACCGGGACTCGAACCCAGAACCAACGGTTTAAGAGACCGCTGCTCTACCTATTGAGCTATAGGGGCGTTTACTCGCATCTCAAATCATACCACTTCAGCAAGGATTCCGATTCTGCCAGGCCGCTGGTGGTCAGAATGGTGTTGACCACGATCCAGGCCGTATATGCTATTACCAGTCCGATGACAACGGATTTCATAATTCCCATCGCCTTGTTCAACGCCGAAGGATTCGGCCCTCCGAAAAAATACATTATTCCTCCCACAACCAGCATCAGCACGGCTATCGGCGGGACCAGGTCTATAAGCAGGAATTTTATGATATTGTTCAGCAGGACGAAAAGGTAGCAGAAAGTGCAGGGATTCTCCCCTTCCCCTCCGCAAGGGACAATGCCCGCTCCCTGGGCGACAACAGGGAAAATTAGAAAAGAAGCTGCTAAAATGAAATATCCTGTCTTCATTTTATAAAACAATTAAGTTTAATTCTCTCTGGCATTGTTAAGGAATCATACCAGATTTTATTTTCTTCATCAACCCTTTTTAAAAAAGGACTTTGGTTGTCCTTTTTCAGTCTATTGGATTGCGGAAGCATTAAGCGATTTCAAACTTTCTCTTTTTACCAAATTTAATCCACAAGTCAAAGAAGATGGATTTAAACCGATAACTCTACCCCCCGACTATATACATTTTGGGGGTCAAATCCTTTTACCTTTTATCGGGCTCGGTCGCTCGCTTACACTCGCTCCCTCGCCCTTAATTCCTATTCAAAATTTGGGGTTTTTAAAGATAGAAGGGTCAAAATCCATTATAAAAAGTCTGCGCTAACTCTGCGTTCTGTAACGCAGACTTTTTAAAAATCGCATTGACTCAGCGTTCTCGAACTAATAAATTAAATTAGCCCTCTTAAAGTCGGTGATTTTTTGATAGTTATCTTTAACAAGCAATTGTAACTCCGAGTCGGCTTCCATTTTTACAAGAATTTCATCAAAAATTTCTTTTGTTTCTTCTAATTTATGAGAAAACATTATTAAATGGTGACCAGCTTTAAGCGCTTGAATCGCCGCATCCGTAAGATCTATTTCCTTTATCGCCAGGGGCATATCGGAGAGATCGTCGGTAAGAATAATACCCTGGAAGCCAAGTTGTTTTATTAAAATATCTTTTACTATCTTAGAAGAGAAAGTCGCCGGATTGTCTGGGTCTATATTCTCGTACACTGCATGTCCCGTCATCACAAAATTGGCTCCATGGTCAATGCCGTCTTTAAAAATCTTTAGCGATTCGTTAAGCGCCTCTTGCTCAATAACTGAATAAGGAAGCTCACGGTGGGGATCTATGCTAAAAATCCCCATACCGGGAAAATGCTTTAGAGTGGCCGAAATTCCATATTCATTGAGCAAATTAATGAATTCCCTATTAAAAGCAATTAAATTTTCAACTGTTTTTGCCGGTACACGCCTTTTAATAAACGCATCATCATTAAAAGAAAAATCTGCAATGGGCGCCAGTTCCACATTAATCCCTATATCTGCTAAAATGCCGATATCCCTTTCAATGGCTAGCCAGTTAGGGAATCCCAAAGGAAATATATTTTTGAGAAGGCCGAGCCGATTTGCGCCCTCGGGCTCTTCATCCAGCATAATAAAATAAGGAAGTGTGGTATCTTCCTGGGAAATTGTTTGGAGCTGGGCAATTAAATTTTTAAATTGGAAATCAGTTTCATAATTTCGGCGATACAGTACAATCCCGGCCGGTTTGATATAGCGCAGAATTTCTTCTGTATTTACATCAAGCACGGGACCGGGAATTCCAACTATCAGATTTTGGCCGAGTATCTCTCTGAGGCTTTCACTGCTTTCGTCTTTAATCCTGGCCTCGCTCTCAACCGTGGAGGTATAACTATTTTTGTTTTCACTGCTTTCCAACACTTCCTGGTGTTTGATAATATAAAAACCGGCCGTTGCAAAAACAAAGGCGCCTATTAATAATATTAATGCCCTAGGCAATTTAGTTGTCATTTTTCTCACCTTACCTTATCTCTTCAAGGCTGACAGAGCCATCCTCGGCAATGTTTAACCGGTAGAGATAAAGCTCGTCGTTAACCCGGTGCCGGGGATAATAATAAGAATTATCTCCAAAAATCCAACGAATAATCCTTTTTTGGTCAGTTATTTCTTTTAATCTGGTTTCTTCTCCTGTTCCAATAGTTATGTAATAAGATGTATTTTTTTGTAAATTTTGGAGAGAAACGAGGGGAACTCCTATTGCCTGGCCAGGAGCTATTTCCTTTCTAGATATTTGATTCTTTACTTCGACCATAGAAATCTCCTTAATAATGTCCCCATTCAGGTTCTGGATATTAATATTATTAACTCTCCACCTCACTGTTTGAGTTTCGATATTCCAGATTGATTGATCATCAATATTAATGGAATCTTTGCCGCGATTTTCAAAAGATATTTCTAATGCTTGAGTATCGGGGTTCTCTCTAAAGAGAATAAATCCTTTTTCCTCATTAGCAAGATGAGCAAGATATCTTCCGTATGGCACTATACCATTTTCTACAAAAGTGGGGCGAAAAAGCTTTTGATTTTTATCGGTAAAAACCATATCAGCAATTCGAATAGAAAATTTTCCCTCTACGCCGTTGGGTTTGTAGTAAAGCTGCATCATTGTAGTTTCTTCATCAATAAAGATTGGTATTTTTAATTCATACCAGTATATTCCCTCTTTCTCTTCAATCAAAGAAAATTCCGATTCGCCAACTATTTTATAGCTGTAAAAGGGGCCGCAAGCATAAGCTTTAGAAATTAGTCTTCCCCAGAAGCTATTTACCCCATATTCGTAACTCTCGATTTTTTTGAACTCAATCCTTAAATCTTTCACTAATCGCAAATTATTAATTTCTAATCCTATATAAGAAACCAAAAAGGAATTTTTAATCTCAGTTCCCGCCCCTTCGTATGGGAAAAAGTGACTTGGTACGCCAAGAATTGGGATATATTCATCCAAGTGTTTAGAGATTAAAAATAAATGTTCGCCGGTGGCTTGATCAATATATTTCTCTCTGGTGGGATAACCGGCCCAGCGATACATTCCCTTAAGTGGTGTCGCATAACAAGTATCTAAATAAATTTTATCTGTTAAGTCTATATTTTTAATAAGTAAGGGGTCGAAAGTTTCCCCCAGCATTCTTTTTACCAAAATTAGTTCTTCTTTTCCCCAGGAAATCGTTGGATATCTCGCAGTTCTGCCGTTATAACGATAAGCTGCTTTCACCTCTTCATCATCCAGGGCTCTGCCGTAAATTCTTAGTCCGTCTAAAATTCCCACAAATGCAGATTCTATATCTAAATTAGTTCCTCCAACCTGCCAATTCCCTGTTTGAGCTATTTCTTCCCAATATTCTGGGACGTTCTCAATATCGTTTTTTCTTTTCTCTCCATTAATATAGAAAGTAACTTCTTTAGTTTCAAAATTCCAGGTAACTATTAGATGATTCCATTCGTTATTTTTTAAGGGTCTGCTTATTATATTATAATTGTCTTTGGGCGCCTGAGCCGGATAGAAATATAAATCACCTCTCGGATTGATTCCCAGCTCAATTTGCCAATTAGTGTCAATTACCAATCTTTGATATTTCCCTGATTCTGCATTATCGGGTTTGACCCAAATTTCAATAGAGCCCTGCGATTTATCAAAATCTAATCCCCGGGCAGGTAACTCAAAATAAGCGTCGGGTATATCGGTCCATTCCTCTCTTTCCCCCCAATTATCCAAAAATATAAAACATCTATGCTTATTTTCGCAAAGCAGTTTCATCTTCGACGGCCAGTCATAAGGAGAGAACTCTGCAATATTTCCATCATTTTTATTCATGGAAAGATCCGTCACTGCCCTACGTTTTAATTCATCAAAATAATACCAGCCCAATAAATCGTCGTTGGTTTTAAAAACTTCGTCAAAATTTGAAGCGGAAGGTTTGCTTTCATTGCCGTAATAAACATAAATGGATTTTTCTGAATCGGGCAAAATTTCGGGTACTCTTAGCCAGATTTCGGTGTCCTTTTCTCCGCAATCTCCCTTTATCCAATAAGGAATTTCTGTTTCTTCATCGGAATCTGTAAATCTAATATTTCCGCAATCAAGAGATAATTTTCTCTCCCTTATTAAAGATAAAGTATCTAAATGTAAAGAAATTTGGAAATTTTTGAGAACTTCGTCGTTTTCTAAGTTAAAAACAATTTCTCTTCGGTATTGTCTATTTTCCAATTCAGCCAGTTCTTTTTCTATTAGCGGTTCTCTTTCTTTCAATAATGACCAATAATACCAACTAATAGCTCCGCCAACAATGACTGATAGAGTTACCACAATTAAAATGTATTTCCAGTTTGTTTTGCCTTGGACTAAAAGATTCATATTATTTCAGTCTACCACAAAATAAAAAAGAAACAAATTGCCTATGGATAAGTTTCTGATGTTTTAAAAACCCCCATTTTTGAACAGGAATTAAGGGCGAGGGAGCGAGCGAAAGCGAGCGACCGAGCCCGATAAAAGGTAAAAGGATTTGACCCCCAAAATGTATATAGTCGGGGGGTAGAGTTATCGGTTTAAATCCATCTTCTTTGACTTGTGGATTAAATTTGGTAAAATAAGAGAGAAAGTTTGAAATCGCTTAATGCTTCCGCATAAGTCATTAGACGCGAACTCTTTTTGTTGAGGGGGGAACGAAAAGAGTTCGCGTCTAATGACTTATGCGCCCCCGGAAGGACTCGAACCCTCACAAACCTAGTTCCGAAGACTAGTGCTCTGTCCAGTTGAGCTACGGGGGCTCAAAGCAATTTTATCAAAAATATTGAGGAAAATCAAGTTTTAAGATATAATGCAGAAAATGAACGTTCCAAAGGAAATAAAAATCATAATTTCAGCGCTCAAAAAGGAAGGGTTCCAAGCATACATGGTCGGCGGATGCGTCAGAGATTTTTTGCGTGGTAAAGAGCCCAAAGATTGGGATGTGACCACGAACGCCTCTCCGGAAAAGATGGTGAAGCTGTTCCCGAAAAGTTTTCTGGACAATAAGTTCGGCACCGTATCAGTCCTCACAGGATCTCAAAATCCTTCTCTGGCGGAAGTGGAGGTCACTCCTTACAGGATAGAGTCGAAATATTCCGACAAAAGGCATCCTGATAAGGTCAAATGGGCGAAATCCCTGAAAGAAGACCTGGCAAGAAGGGATTTCACGGTGAACGCCATGGCAGCGGACGAAAAGATGAAGGTGACTGATTTTTTCAAGGGGAAGGAAGATCTTGAAAAGAAGGTCATCAGGGCGGTGGGAGATGCCCAAGAAAGGTTTTCCGAGGACGCCCTGAGAATGATGAGGGCCGTGAGGCTTGCTGCTTCCCTGGACAAGGAGGCTTGGAAGATCGATCCCAAGACGAAAAAAGCGATACAAGAGAACGCCAGATTCCTTTCTCTCATTTCCAAGGAGAGGGTAAGGGATGAGCTGATGAAGATAGTGATGTCAGACAATGCCAGCCAAGGCATAGATCTTTTAAGGGAATTAGGCCTTTTAAAGCACGTTATCCCTGAATTGGAGGCGGGATACGGCGTTTCCCAGAACAAGCACCATATTTACGAAATTTACGAGCACAACCTCAGATGCCTGCAGTATGCCGCAAAGAAAGACTACAACAAGCATGTAAGGCTGGCAGCCCTCTTGCACGACATAGCCAAACCCCAGACGAAAAAAGGGGAAGGAAAAGACTCCACTTTTTACGGCCATGAAATAATAGGGGCGAAAATGGCCCAGACAATTCTTGAAAGGCTGAAATTTTCAAAGAAGGACGTGTTGAAGGTGAGGAAGCTGGTCAGGTACCATTTGTTTTACTACAATGTCGGGGAAGTTTCTCCCGCTTCTGTAAGAAGGCTTGTCAGGCAAGTGGGGCAAGAAGACCTGGACGACCTTTTAAAAGTCAGATATTGTGATAGAATCGGTTCAGGATGCCCCAAGGCAGAACCTTACAAATTGAGGCACTTGAAATATTTGATTGACAAATCCTTGCAGGAGCCTGTTTCCGCAAAAATGCTCCAGGTCAACGGCAACGACATCATGAAAGCCATCAATGAAAAGCCTGGGCCGAAAATAGGGCAGATCCTGGACATCCTGCTGAGCGAAGCATTACAGGATCCGGATAAAAACAAGAAAGAGACCTTGATCGCGAGGACAAAGCAGATATCTTCGATGTCTGCAAAGAAGATCCAGGGAATGAGCCAGAAGACGAGGAAGGAACTGGAGGAAATAGAAACGAAAAAGGATGAAATGACCAAGAAGAAGTACTGGGTAACTTAAAAACGGGATGTAGTGTAGCGGTAGCACGAGTCCTTCGGGAGGATTTAGCCCGAGTTCGAATCTCGGCATCCCGACCAAAATTTGTGGATATAATAAGCAAAATAAGATCGATAAGGGAGATAGAAGAGAAGATAAACAGGAATCTTTTTTTTATTTGCGGAGTGGTCACCGTAGTCATCATGGCTATGTATCTGATTGAGTTTTTCAGCAGAGGGAGGTTTTCCCCTGCTGACATGAGCCTGTTCTATCTAGGCATACTGGTGATATATTCCTTCCACAAGGAGCTGATAAGATGGCTTGGAAAAAGGAAAGCAGAAAGGCGGGGCGAGTACTTCGTTTACGGATGGATAGCCTTGACCACCGCCTTGTATCTGGTCAATTTTTTCAGCATGAGCTATTTTGACATAGGGGCTGACGGCACGAGGCTCACCACCTTGAGAGAGCTTTCAATGATAAGCGTAGAGGTCCTGGCCATTTTCATAATGACCAGGTCCCTTAAGATATTGAAGCTCCAGCTGGAAAAAAGGAAAGGAAAGAGCATCCTTTCTTAACATGTTTCACGTGAAACAATGATATTCGAAGTAAAAAAGACCAGAGACAACTTCATATACCTTTTAAGGAGCGCTGGATACACTTTCCAAAGGGAAGACAAGAACAGCAATCAGTTCTCTTTTTACAGGTTTCTCGGGCCTTCAGCCTACCCAAGGTTCCACCTTTTCGTCACTCCTGGGAATGAAGCCTTGTCATTAAAGCTGCATTTCGATCAGAAGATGCCTGCCTATTCTGGAGTGGCCGCCCATAACGGAGAATACGACGGGAACCTGGTGGACAGGGAAATATCGAGGATAAAGAATTTTTTCACCGCTTAAGGGCCCGTAGTTCAGCTGGTAGAACGCCGCATTCGCATTGCGGAAATCGTGGGTTCGAATCCCACCGGGTCCACATATCAGTTGATATAATTCCGTGCCCAAAAGCATGGTTTTTTTGTTTTAACCTTTCTTGATAAAAGGTATAATTCAATAATGACAAGGAAGATACTTATTTTTTCAATCCCTTTTTTTGCGCTCCTTGGCTCTTTTATGGCCGGTTTCTCTTTTTTAGGAGACCCCGAATCTCCTTTTTTTGAAAAAGAAAACATTCCAAAGTTCCGTCTCTCTTCCAATGATCCAGAACAGGGGGATACTGTTGTAATAACAATAGACTACCCTCCAGAATCATTTTCAGGGGATGTGAACGGAGAAAAACTGGATTTTTTCAGGACGTCAGCTGGGAACAAAGCCTTTGCTTTGATAGGGTTTGACGCGAAAGACGAGCCTGGAACATATGTTCTGACAGTGGATTTTTCCAGTAAAGAGTTCAAAGAGGAAATATCTCTTCACAAAAGAGATTTTCCGGAAACAGTACTGATCATCACTCCTGACCTTGAAGAAAAGGGCTATACTCCGGAAACCATTGCCGAGAACATAGCTCAAACGGAAAACATCGCCTTGAACGAGACCGTTTCCGTCTATACTGAGAAAGCATATTTTACAGAGCCTTTCAACTATCCTTTGGATGATATAAAAGACGTGGGAGCTTTCGGGAACATAAGAAAAAACGGGGAAATACGGCTCCAGCATCTTGGAGTTGATCTTGAAGCTGAAGAAGGAGACTACGTTTACAGCATAAACAGCGGCAAAGTATGTTTTGCAAGAGAGATGACTAATTACGGAAAAACCATAGTCATTGACCACGGCCTCGGCATCTTTTCCATATATCTGCATTTGAGCGAGTTTGAAGCTGAAACAGGCCAGCAGGTCTTGAAAGGAGAGGTCATAGGTCTTGTCGGCAGCACCGGATATTCTTTGGCTCCCCATTTGCATCTGTCTTTGAAGGTCAAAGGGTCTTCAGTGGATCCTTTGAAATTCATTGAAGCCACCCAGGAGGAGATATTACTCGAAAAAGGCAGAACCCTGCTCTTCAGCGTAGGAGACATAATGTTGGACAGGGGGGTTGAGGCAAAAGTAAGGGAAAATGGAAGCAACTGGCAGTGGCCGTTTTTAGAAATAGAAGACGAGCTTGAAAAAGCTGATATCTTGTTCGGAAACCTTGAAAGCCCTATATCCGACAAAGGGGTCAAGGTCGGGAGTATATATTCTTTCAGGGCTGATCCTGGAAGTATTGAAGGATTGGCATCTTCCGGTTTTGACGTATTGTCCATGGCCAACAATCACATGCTAGATTATCAAAGCACAGCCTTTGAAGATACCATGGACGCCCTGAATGAGGCAGGAATACAATACGTGGGTGCCGGAAGAGACAAAAAAGAGGCGTTCGGACTGAAGATAGTGGAATCCAACGGAAACAAGATAGGATTTCTGGCATATACAAATCTCGGGCCTGAAGCCTGGAAAGCAGAAAAGGGAGCAGGCATGGCCTGGTTGGGAGAAGACTATGAAGATCTGCTTCAGGACGCTGTTAAAAGAGCTAAGAAAATGGTTGATGTTTTGGCGGTTTCCGTGCACGCTGGCATTGAATATTCAAAAGAGCCAGATCGATTCCAGGTTGAATTTTCAAAAATCTGCATTGAGAATGGAGCCGATCTTGTAATCGGGCATCATCCCCACGTCACCCAGAAAGTAGAGGCGTATAAGGAAGGATTCATAGCCTACAGCCTTGGGAATTTCGTTTTCGACCAGGACTGGTCAGAAGAAACCATGCAAGGATTGCTCTTGAAGGTTTTGATAGAAAATGGGAAAATCAAAGAAGTCATCCAAACGAAAGTAAGCATTAACGAGCGCTTCCAGCCAGAGCTTGCCTCGTAAAAACTGAGCGCTTATTTTATGGAAAAGAAGGCGATAGTAGATTTGATTACGGCCACAGCGTTTTTGGTCGTTTATCTTCATTTTTGCTGATGGGAGAAAGTTAGGCTTTTAGCCTTTTCTGGCCAAAGATTGAATGTTTCACGTGAAACATTCGGTCTGAGCAGCAACAAGAGACTGCTGTTTTCTGAGAAATTCACTTTTCCACTTGACAAGCGATAATATCGGCATTAAGATGAAAATATAACCAGTCCGCAGAATGCGGACACTTTTTAAAATTATGGATCTAAAAAATTTCACTTCGGCCATATCCCAGATAGCAGAGGAAAAGGGCATTTCCCAGGAAAAGGTTTTTGAAACGATCGAATTCGCCATTTCCGCTGCATACAAAAAGGACTACGGCAAAAAAGGGCAGATAATAAAGGCGAAGCTTGATCCTCAGACCGGCCAAGTCAAATTCTGGCAGGTGAGGCAGGTTTTGGACGACTCGATGATCTATTCAGAAGAGGAGCTTGAAAAGCTGAAAGAGAAAGAAATCGAACCGGTCGAAGGGAAGACCAGGTTCAACCCAGAAAGGCATATAATGCTCGAGGACGCAAAAAAGATAAGCCCTAAAATAAAGGCGGGAGAAGACCTCGAGGAGGTTCTGGAAACCAGGGAAGATTACGGCAGAATCGCAGCCCAGACAGCAAAACAGGTGATTCTGCAGAAGATAAGGGAAGCGGAAAAAGAAACAGTCATGACTGAGTTCAAGGATAAGGAAGGGGAGATAGTTTCCGGAATCGTCCAGAGAGTGGAGCCTGGAAAAATATTTTTCGACCTGGGAAAAACCTTGGGATTGATGTCAAGGGAAGAGCAGATCCCGGGCGAATTTTACAGGCCAGGACAGAGGCTCAGGGTTTTTATCCTTAAAGTTGAAGAAAGCACCAAAGGGCCGGTCATTTTTCTTTCAAGGGCTTACCCGAAATTCATAAGCAAGCTTTTCGAGCTTGAAGTTCCTGAAATATTGGCAGGGTCGGTTTCGATAAACTCGATCGCCAGGGAGCCAGGTTCCAGGACGAAGATCGCCGTGTCTTCCAATCAGGATGGGGTTGATCCTATCGGAAGCCTTGTCGGCCAGAGAGGAACCAGGATCTCAGCCGTTATCAACGAACTAGGAGGAGAGAAGATAGACGCCATCGAATATTCTGAAAATACGGAAAGGTATATTGCTAATTCCCTGTCTCCTGCAAGGGTTTTGGAAGTAAAAATCCTTCCGAAAAATAAGGCCTTGGTCACTGTCCAGGAAGACCAGCTTTCCTTGGCCATCGGAAAAGACGGCCAGAACGTAAGGCTGGCAGCCAAACTTACCGGCTGGAAAATAGACGTAAGGCCGCCGGTCGAAGAGGCAGAAGAGGCAGAAGAAGCAGAAGAACAGGAGAAAGGAGAGGAGGAAGAGAAAAAACCGAAAGCCAAAAAGAAGAAAAAAGAGGAAAAAACAGAAGAAAAAGAAGTCGAAAACAAAGAAGAAACAAAACAAGAGTAAATAAAATTAAAAAACATGATCTACGTTTCCTTAGCTATCTCCTTGTCAGCAATATTTTTCGCCTTGTTTTTGTCGAAACAGATAAAAAAATATTCTTTCGGATCTGCTCAAATCAAAAGCATTTCCGAATACATTCAGGAAGGGGCCAAAGCTTTTTTGAACAGGGAGTTTAAGACTTTGATCATAGTTCTGGGGATTTTAGCCTTGATATTGGGAGTGTTCATAAGGCCGGCAGAAGCTTTCACTTTTTTGGCCGGCGCTTTTGTTTCAGCTTTGGCAGGGTATTTAGGAATGAAAGTAGCCACCCAGGCCAACGGAAGGTGCGCAAACGCGGCAATCTCAAGTTTTTCTGCAGCTTTTAAAATCGCTTACAAAGCAGGGTCGGTAATGGGTCTTTTGGTGGTCGGATTCGGCCTTTTCGGTCTTTTGACAGTCTGGCTGATATTCGAAGATCCCCAGCTTCTCATAGGTTACGCTTTCGGATCTTCCTTGGTCGCTTTGTTCTTGAGGGTGGGAGGAGGAATCTACACCAAATCAGCTGACGTCGGGGCGGACCTGGTCGGGAAAGTTGAAAAGGGAATACCGGAGGATGATCCCAGGAATCCGGCGGTCATTGCAGACGCTGTCGGAGACAATGTGGGGGATATCGCCGGAATGGGGTCTGATCTTTTTGAATCTTACGTCTCAGCCATAGTGGCCGCAGCCGTTTTGGGAGTCCCCTTGTTCGGGGAAAAAGGATTGTTCCTTCCCATCCTCCTGGCCGCTGCCGGAATCCTATCTTCCTTGATCGGAAACTTTTTCGTCGTGGTCAAAGAGAAGAAAGGGGACTCTTTCCAGAATCAGACCAAGAGCGTCAGGAAAGCCATGAAAAAAGGGATAATCGCAGCCAATATTCTTATGGTCATCGCTTCCTGGTTCATTGTGAAAGAATTCGGAGAAATCGGCATGTTCTGGGCTTTGCTGACAGGCCTTTTGGTCGGGATTCTGATAGGAGAAGTGACGAAATATTACACTTCTGACGGATACAAGCCGGTTTTGGGGATAGCCAAAGCTTCCCAGAGCGGAATGTCCATAAACATTATTGAAGGCCTTTCCCAGGGCATGATATCCACGGTTGTCCCGGCTCTTGCAGTAGGGATAGCCATGATAGTCGCTTTTGAATTCGCAAACCTTTTCGGGATAGCTTTAGCCGGCGTGGGAATCCTGGCGGTCTTGGGAATTAATCTTTCCTCTGACTCTTACGGGCCGATCGTTGACAATGCAGCCGGCATAGCTGAAATGACCGGCCTTCCTCCGGAAGTGAGGCAGAGGACCGACGCTCTGGATTCGGTCGGGAACACGACAGCTGCCACCGGCAAGGGATTTGCCATAGGTTCTGCTGCTTTGACCGCCTTGGCCTGGATCGCGACCTTTTTTGAAACGGCCAACATAGAATCAGCTGACATAACAGACCCGAGAGTCATCGGAGGATTCATGACCGGAGCCGCCCTTTCCTTCCTTTTCTGCGCCCTTTTGATGAAAGCTGTTTCCAAAGGTTCTTTTTCCATAGTCGAAGAAGTGAGAAGGCAGTTTGCCGAAATCAAGGGGTTGATGGAAGGAAAAGCAAAACCGGATTATTCAAGGGTAGTTGATCTGACCACGAAAAGATCTTTGAAGGAAATGATTCTGCCAGGCATCCTGGTCATAGCAGTTCCTATCTTGACCGGCATACTTTTGGGCATGGAAGGGCTCGGAGGGCTTTTAATGGGAGGCTTAGTATGCGGGTTTCTATTGGCCGTCATGATGTCCAATTCCGGTGGAGCTTGGGATAACGCCAAAAAATACATCGAATCTGGGAATTTCGGCGGCAAAGGATCTGATGCCCACAAGGCTGCCGTGGTGGGGGACACGGTCGGGGATCCGATGAAAGACACTGCCGGCCCTTCTTTGAACATTTTGATTAAGCTCATAGGGAAAGTGGCCGTGATATTTGTTCCCTTGTTTGTGCTTTTCGCGTAAAAAAAAGAACGCCTCGCTTTCGCGCGGCGTTTCATTTGAAGATGAGGTCCAAACCTTGGTAGTAGGCCAGAACGATAAGGAAGACGTGCGGAAGGTTCACGGCGAACAAGTACCAGATCCCGTATCTCTGGCTTTTGAGCCTCATTGCGGCCGTGGCTATCGCGTCAGACCAAGGGAAAGGGACCAAATAGACCAGAAGGATCAGGACAAGGCTGTTCTTTCCGTTAAGCCAATTGGTAAGCTGTTTTTTTCCCGATCCTCTCGGTTTTGGAATCCTGGATTTCGCGTTCCTTAAGACATATCTTGCCTTTCGGTAGAAAAGATATCCGGAAAGATGGCTTCCGTTTTCCTTTCTCAGGATTTTGGCAAGCGTGCGGAATAAAAGCTCTATCAGGCCGACTCCGTAATAGACCGAAACTATCCCGATATTGCCTGCTCCGTAGCAGGCCAGGAAAACCACCCAGAAATTCTTTTCCGAAAGGAACCACAGGCCGATGCTTCCGGGATACCACAAGAAAAGGGGAATTACCAGCGAAGGTATTTCCAGGAAGCTTTCCACGACCAAGAAAGGGAATATCACCGAAAGCAGGATGATGAGGATGAACCCTATTTTTTCTCCTCTTTCCAAAACATGCCTCCTTCAAACGTACTGAAAAACATTACCATCAAAGCCTAAAATATGCAAATTTCAACAAAAAAACTTCCGAAATCAAAAATAGAGCTGAGGATTGAAGTTCCAAAAGAAGAGATGGAATCTTTCTATCAGAAAGCGGCTTTAATTCTTGGAAGCAACTTGGAGTTTCCCGGATTCAGGAAAGGAAAAGCCCCCAAAGAGGCAGTTGAGTCGGCCTTGGGAAAAGAAAGGATTCTGGCCGAAGCCGCAGAAGAAGCAGTAAGGGAAAACTACAGGAAAGCGGTCAAGGATCTTTCAGAAAAAGAGAGCATAGAAGCTTTGGGACAGCCGGAAATAGAAATACTGAAAATGGCAAAACCTGATGACGTAGGCCCGATCGAGTTCAAGGCCGTGACTCCGGTTATGCCGGAAGTGAAGCTGCCCGACTACAAAAGCCTGGCTTCAAAGGTGAAAAGAGAGAAAATAGAAGTGCCCCCTGTCGAGCTGGAAAGCGCTTTGAAATGGCTTCAGAAATCCAGGGCCAAGTTCATTCTCAAGAAAGAGCCGGCCCAGAAAGGAGACTGGGTGGAGATAGAATATGCAGCCGGAGAAAAAGACCCGTTCGTCAAAGACTCATTCGTCTTGGGGGAAGGAAAATTTCCCCAAGGATTCGAAGAGGAGCTGGAAGGGATGAAGGAAGGGGAAGAGAAAAGCTTTCAATGCCAGGAAAAGCAGTATAGGGCGAAAATGATGTCAGTCCAGGCGATGGAACTGCCCGAACTTACGGACGAGTTTGCCAAAAACCTCGGCCAGTTCGAGAACTTGGCTGCTCTAAAGCAGTCCGTAGAATCGGGATTGAAGCAGGAAAAAGAGACAGAAGAAACCCAGAGGGTGAGGCAGGAGATTTTAAAAAAAATATCCGAAAAGTTGGAAGCGGAAATACCGGACATCCTTTTGGAAGAGCAGAAAAAGAGATATTTTGAGAATCTGAAAAACGAGGTTTTAGACAAGCTTCAGATGACATTCGAGGATTATCTGAAAAAAGTCGGGAAAAATGAAAAGGAAGTCATGGACTCCTTCAAGGAGGCTGCCGAAAATCAGGTAAGGATGTCATTGGCCATGCGGGAGATGCAAAAGAAAGAAAACATCCAAGTCGCGCCAGAGGAGATAAAAAAAGAGCTGGAAAAGATACTCCAGGGGTATTCTAACCCTGAAGAAGTGAAAAAGCAGTTCAGCCCCGAATACCTTGAAAACTATACCGGAGAGTTGATAAAGCAGGAAAAAGTGTTTAGACTGTTAGAAGGGACTCCATTAAGCTAATCTAAAAAAACAATGAATTTGATACCAACCGTAATTGAAAAAACCCAGTACGGGGAAAGAGCCTACGACATCTATTCCAGGCTTTTGAAAGAGAGGATCATTTTCCTCGGAGGGGCGGTGACAGACCCGGTTGCCAACTCGGTCATAGCCCAGCTGCTTTTTTTGGCCTCCAAAGACCCTAAAAAGCCGATCCAACTTTACATAAATACTCCAGGAGGATCAGTGACAGCAGGCATGGCCATCTACGACACCATACAATACATCAACTGCCCCATATCCACGGTCTGCGTGGGTCTGGCAGCCTCGATGGGCGCAATACTTTTGGCTACCGGAACTAAAGGGAAGAGATTCGCTTTGCCCAATTCCCAGATCATGCTCCACCAGGTTGCCGGCGGCATCAGCGGGGAAGCGATTGAGATAGAAATCACGGCAAAGCAGATACTGAAAATAAGGGAAAGGCTGAACAACATACTTTCCAAGCATACCGGCCAGCCTTTGGAAAAGGTTTCCAAAGACACTGACAGGGATTTTTATCTCACGGCCCAGGAAGCCAAGGACTACGGACTCATAGACGAAGTTATCAAAACCAAGGAGCAGATTTAAGGCAGTTTGTCGTTTTCCACACTTGCGGTGCATTTTACTTTTGGTAAAATAGAAGAAAGGGTATATGACGGGAAAAACCAAAAGGATGCTTTTAGTCGCCGGAGCAATCGTGATTGTCGCCGGGCTTTCTGTTTTGATTTTTAATTTTGTTGACAAATCCAAAGAAGAAAAAGAATCAGGCCATAATCTTTTAATCCCCAATCCTTCAGACGTTGGGGCTGGAAATGTTGGAGAAGTTATGATTAAAGACGAAGAGTTGAAGGAAGAAAGGCCAATAGTAAGCGGAGAAACTCCTGCTTATATATACACTACTGACGGGACCATAGAAGAAGTTAAAGAAAACGGAATAATCGTTTGGGGATCTGGTAATAATTTTGCCGACAAAACAGCCAGGGCTTTGACAATTTTCGTAGATGAGGAAATCATAATATTCGGCAATGGAGTCCCGTTCGGAGGGGTAAAGGGCTTAGAAGGGCTGAAATACCTTAAAAGAGGGGATTATGTAGTCGTTGACGGGAAATCGAATATAAGGGGAAAAACGACTTTTTTTGCGATACGCATTAAAAAATTATGATAAAAAATATGGAAAAAGAAGAGAAAATAATTCTTGTTTCATCGGTTCTTTTGCTGGCTTTTGCTACAGCTTATATGTGCTTGGCCTGGACAGAGCCTTCAGCTTCCTGGACAGAGCCTTCAGCTTCTCCTCCTTCTGGAAACGTGTCGGCACCGATCAATGTAGGGAGCACTCCTCAAGGAAAAATAGCAGGAAATATTTTTGCCGCTGCTTTTACTGATCCGGATGGAGTTTATACTTTAGATTTGGATACATCTTCCGCAACCAGCACTATAGCGGGAGATTTGACTGTGGAAGGAAAAGGAAATTTTGGTACCACTACCATCGGAGGGGGAAGCGGGAAGATAAATGTCGGGACCATTGACCCGATATTCGAGATTAAAGGGGAAAAATACGCTTCATACGTTTCAGATTATGCCGGAGGAACGAGGATAGACACCACAGGAATATTCATAATGGAAGATAAACAGGATGAGATATTTAAAAAAGCCGTCAATTTTGACGATCAAGAAAAAGGATCAGACATTTGGCTTTTTTGGCAGGCTTCAAACAGGAATATGGGAGATGTTGCTGTTATTCTCACTCCTTCTTTTGAAGGCGATGTCTGGTATGAAAAAAAAGAAAACAGGATTGAGATATATTCTCAAGAGCAAGGAGAGATTTCCTTCCGTTTTTCAGCTCCCAGATTTGATCATGAGAAATGGGATAATATGGTTAATGATCCGAATTTAACTGGTCTGAAGGTTGAATGAGAATAAAGGCTGAAAAAAAAGATATTATTTTGGCCTTGATCGCTTTTCTTGCCTGTTTCTCTGTATTTCTTTTCTTCTTATCATACAGTCATATTTTTAAAGAACCATTGGATACTAATTTTGAAAGAGAAGAAAAAGAACCTTATTCCAAAGAATTTCAGATTATCAGCGGAGAAGAAATTTTCCCCCGGTTCATAAACAGCGTTTTTTTCAAGCCGTATGCGGTGCTGGTGGGGGATACCCAGGAGTTCCATATCTGGGTGACAGATCCCGTGGGAGTGGGAAAAGTCCAAGCTGAAATCGAAACAGACGCAGGAACTACTTTCGTCGACCTGGAGATATCGGAAGGGGATAAAAACACCGGCCGCTGGAAAGGAAGCTGGCATGTCTGCAACCTGATACACGAAAAATATTATCAAATAGTCTTTAGAGCTTTTTCAGAAACTGGAGAAGAAAACGTTTTTACCACTTTTTTGAAAAACAAGGAAGTTTTATAAAATGGCTAAAAATATATCATTTCTATTGCCAATAAGGCTGCTGTCGATCGTTATATTCTCTTTTTTTATATGGTGGCTGATAGGGGTAGAAGGATTTGTTCTGGCCGTTGACTGCGACAATGCTATTAATGCTGAAGGAGGGAGCCATATCTTAAGCTCTTCCTGTATTGTTCCGGCCGGAAAAACCATGATTGTGGTAAATGGAGGGCTTACGATAAATGAAGGAGTCACTCTTACCCTTGATTCAAATAGCAGGCTTCTTTTTGGTCATAAATATCAAGAACCAGGAGAAATGGAAATTATAGTCAACGGCAATATTTCTCTTGCAAGTGGATCCTATATTTCAGAAATAGAGTACTCTATACATAATAATTATTCTGGAGGATCTTGCGCTTATGTTTGCTGGAATAATTACCCGGCTCTTCATCCTATTTGCGTGGGTATAGGGCAAGACAGCTATGCCACTGATGGATATTATTGGAGATCAACCTCTTGCAGTGGTGGAAGCTGCGAATACGTTTCAGGAGATTGTTCAACTAGTATGATAACCCAATGTGATCCTCCGAATACTTGTTGTGGCATAGGGACATATTGGACAAGGTGCCTTTGTGTTAAAGAATGGACAGATCCTTTTGCTCCTGATTAAGAGGATTTTTAGAACAAATTAAAGATTAAAGAAAAGAGCAGAGTTTTTGTCAGGATAGTTGCGATGCAGCCCGCAAACAGGAATGGGGCGAAATGCAGGGTTTTGTAAATTTTGATTTCCATATTTTCCTCCTTTAGGAGGATTTTTTTCAATATGGCCATCTTTTCCATTTCCAGCTCTCCGGAATAAGCGGCTCTAAACCCTTCTTTTTCTATTATTTCCTTCAGTTTTCCTTCTTTCGGCTTTTCCAATATCATGTTTCCTTGAAGGTCCTCTATTTTAATTTTTTGAGTTCCCTTTTTCTCAAGGTAATAAGCCAAGGCTCTGAAAAAGAAGCTTATCGTTATCATGAAAATAAAAGTGGTTTTTATGGTGTCAAAAAGCAATAATTGCTGATGAGTCGATATAAGATATATTGAATAGCCTAAACCCAAAGCTCCGACGATAAATATCGTTTTTTTGCTTTCCAAAAAGCGCTTTAAAAGAAAAATTCTTACAAGAAACAAAAAAACAACAATAACAGAAGCGAAATTCCCCTGAGGATAAAATTCAAAAAATTGGTTTAGGGCCCTCATAATTAGCCTTATGGCCGTTAACGAGACAAAGAACGTCAGGAAGGTTTTAATAAACGTAGTCGCTTCTGATTTTATGCTTTTTGGCCGCCAGTTTTCCTTTATTTTTTTTGATGATTCTTTTATATTTTTTGATAGTGAAAAAAGCACTTCTCCTGCCAAAAAAAGAATAATTATCGAGAAAGTGTTGGCTAGAATAACGAAAGCCGAAAGGTATTTTAGATAGTAGTTGGCGTAAAAATCCAGAGGGACTAATAAAGCAAATAAGGCAAATAACTTTGCATCTCCTGCCGACCATAACTTGAAGTGCCATAAAAGGTACCCGACAATCAGAGCTACTAATCCGTTTAAGAACATTTCCATAAGATAAGGAAGGGCAGTTTCGCTTTGGAGATAGAGAGAATAATAAGAAAAAGCAAATAAATAAAGAACAACGGCCGAATATAATCCGTATTTTATATGGATGTTTTTTATCTTCCCGCACTTTATGTCGGTGTAAGAACAGGCAGCGCCAATGATGAAGAGGGGTATTAAGAATAAAAAACTTATTGTTCCCATTTATTTGTTGATTATTGGTTTGAATTCTTTCCATCCGAAAATTTCAGGGTATTCTTTCCAGGGCCCTTCGCAGATTTTGAAATACTTGCATTTTTTGCAACTAGATCCTTTCGCTTTCCCTTTTTCTTTTCTATGGAGGGTATAGTTTTTTATTTCACGTTTGGCGTCGAAAACCCTTGTATCAGGAATTGTTTTTTCTGCAATTAATTCTTCGTATCCCTGCATGAAGCAGTAGGGGATAGCTTCCGTCATTACTCTAGTTCCTGCATCAATGCCTATCTTCAATCCTTTTTTCACGTATGGCTCTATTTTTTTATATCTGGGGACCAGTTTCTTTATTAAATTAGAATCGGAAACGATTTTTCTGTTTATATGCATGAAAGCGAACTGGAATTGGTCAACCTTTAAATTAATCAGCAGTTTTGCCAATTCTGGCAAGTATTTGTAGTTTATTTCCGTAATTACTGAATTAGTCAAGACTTCGGCATTCAGGAATTTCAAATTTTTAATTCCGCTAACCGTTTGTTTCCAGCTTCCGGGAGATCTGGTCAAATAATCGTGGATTTTTCCATTGTGCCCGTGAAGAGCCAGAGCAAATTGATTGGCTCCGGATTTAATAGCTTCCTTGCAATAATCTTTATAAGCGAACATTCTTCCGTTAGACTGAATTTGTATTATTTCGTATCCTAAAGACTTTGCATATCTTATCCAATTCAGAAGTCTTTTTGGGTTAAAGCATGGTTCTCCTCCGGTAAAGACAATACTTTTTGATCTGCTCTTGTTTTTTTTAAGAATCATTTTTACTTCTTCTGTAGTTTTTTGAGGGTATATATATC
>CAYVNG010000006.1:0-32171 GCA_964452875.1 uncultured Candidatus Saccharibacteria bacterium | reverse complement strand
AGGATAATTATGGCGAAGAAAACCGTGACGAACAACAAGACAAAAATTGCATTTTTAGATTCAGAAGAGAAAGAAATCGCTAAGGTTGAAGATACTGATTTGTTTTTTTCATTATTAGAAAGGTATTACAATTTATATGGCGATTCAATTGATATGGCTTCATCCGAAATAGCTTTAAACGAAGCTATTGAGTCTCCCTCCGGTATCTTTTATTTATTTGTGACAGATCAAATCTTTTGCGGGATGGGTGGGTGTCCGTGGTTTCTTTTTAGATATGACAGCATAAACCATGAAATTTTGAATATTTGGAGCGATAATCTCGGCGGACAGATTAAAGAATATCACCTTTCTCCAAACAGAAAATATTTTGCCGTAGGATCTTATAGTTCAGCGGGAGCAAGCGTACAAATAGATGATATTAGCGTATTTTCTTTAGGGGAACTTAAATTTGAAAATATTGATCTTAATGACTTTTTGAAGCAAGACGAACATTCTAACTATCTATATACTCATTTTTTAGATTGGATTGATAACGATTGCTTTATTTTTTGTGGTGATTGGGGAGTATACAAATATTGCTTGTCTGACCGGAAAATAGAATTGATAAGTGAAAATACTGCAGAATACGGATGTCTTGCTACAGCATGTCTTGCGAAAGGGATGGAAATAACGATGGGTGATAATAGCCTAAAAAATATAGAAAATATAGAAGAAGGGGATGTTATTAGAACCTTTAATTTTGAAACAGATGATTTTCGGTCGTCGAAAGTCACGAAAATTATTAAAAGAAAAGATCCGATAATAGAAATAAACGATACTTTAAAAGTGGCTCCGGATGAACCTATTTATATGTCAGACGGGACGATTAAAATATCTGAGGAAATCACAGTCGGAGAATTTATTTTTAGTGAAGATAAAAATGGCATAGAGGTTAGATCCATCAGATATTTAGCTGATAAAGTTGATACTTACGATCTGATTCTAGAGGATTCTGATAACTTTTTTGCAAACGGATATCTTGTACGTACTCCCGAAAATTAAAAACCAGAGAAAGTTTTATCAACGAAAATATAAAGGAAAGGTGGAAGCACATGCTTCCACCTTATGTTGGCAATTAGAGATTGGGAAAGGAACGGTTGAAATCTTCAACCAGTCCAGGATCACTCAACTCAATGGCATCGCAGACAAAGAAAAGTTGAATAAATCCATTGAGCTTCTGGTTTATTCCTTCCAACTTCTTCTTCTCTTCCTCGCTTAGGAATGTCTTCCTAGCAAGGGAAGAACCCTCCTCGATCGTCCTCTCCAGGACGTCTCCGAGGGTGGTCTCTGGACTTGGATTCTCACTCCTGGATATCTTCCTTATGACCCATAGCAGTTTGGCTCTTAGGTTCACTTTATCATTACCTCCTTTCAGTCTAATTGAATTATAGCATATTTATGTGATTTGTCAATATTACAACAAAAATCACCTTAATAATAAAATACTTTTTTTCACTAGGTATATTGTCAGTCAAAAATTTCCTAGACTTGACATTTATTCATTAATATCTCTAAATATAAATAGGTCTTTGAGAAGGAGGTGAGAAATGAGTATTCCTTTTGGTCCTCCGTCTCCAGGTGGCATACCGCTACGTCCAAGTGGGGTGCCGAATCCGTTGGATTCCCTGCGTCCTAATCCATACTTCATACCGCTTAAACCGCTTGACAGCGGTTGGGGAATTCAACCGATCGGATCCTCGCCATTAGGAGGAGACATGCATGAAACATTCCGTGTCGACTCCGATGGCGAAATTTCTGGCGGCCACTTCACCATAAGAATCCCTGGCGGCCAGGATATCCACATTCCATGGCCATGGCCAAATTCATCTCCGTGATATGCCACAGAATACCCGAGACTTCCTAACTTTGGATTTCTCGGGTATTTATATTTAACTTGACTTTTAATTTTGTTTATTATATAAATATTTAGCGATAGGAGGTTAAAATGGAAAGAAAAGAAGGGGTCTTGAATAGCGTTCTTTCGGTCTTAGATCCTGCGAGAATAGTCTTCTTGATCCAATATGGCTCATCTGTTTCCAGCCAAAATCCTCACGACATTGATTTGTTCCTCGTAGAAAAATCACCAAGTGGCTTAAGACCAATCCAGCTTGGGCTTCTAGACGTTCTTAGGATAGACGTTGAATCGTTTAGAAACTTTGCCCAAAAAAAGGATCCGGCCTATGCGACAGAAGCAATTGTAACTGGTAAACTGCTTCTTGGTGATAAAGAAGAGTTCAATGGACTCAGAGAACAGGTCGTCAACAGCCCTGCTGACGTTCATTATCTTCTAAGACGTTCTTTTGGGGAACATCTCAACGCCACTCAATATTTCTTTGGAAGGGAGTGGATGAAGTCCTTGATCAGTTTGAACTACGCTATAAGCTACTGGCTCTTTGCTGAGTGGTATCAGAGCGGAGGTCAAACAATCTGTTGGAAGGACTTGAAAGAGTCTGCAATAGAAAAGAGGAAGGAATTGATTATTGAGCTTGATCACATCATTAAGGGAAATGAGGACCAAAGCATTGGCCTTAGTGAAGAATCAGTTCAAAGATTAATCAATTCTTGGGAAGACTTTATTCTCGAAGGATCTATGAAAGCGGTGAGGTAAAACCAATACCCGCTTTTCATTTTCTAAAACCAAATAGATAAATCAGATAACATGGATTGTATGAATAAGATGCGTATGAGATGTAAGTTCTTGCTTTTTAGTTAAAATCTAGGTAGTTTGGGATCAAAAGGAGGTGAATATGCCCTTTGTGACAGTAAAGAGCGTTACAAGGGAAGAAATTCGGGTTTTTGTTGGATTTATCTATGATGCTAAGTATGATTGGAGCACGAAAAAAGCCACCAAAGATTGTCCGCAATGCCGTTATTGCGTGAACAGAGAGGATTCGCTCCACACTATCAAAGAAGTGAATGCAAATAAAGGAAGATGCCATTGGTCGCCTCCTCCGGAAGAAACAATAATAGGAGTGTGTGCCTGGGGCGTCTGTCCTAAGATCGTCTGCATCGTGGATAAACCCAGAAAATGCGAGTACTTCGGAAAACCCAGCCCGAATGAATACCGCCGCCGTCATTGACTGGCGGTATTTTTTTATTTTCTTTTCTAAAAAAAATTAAGACTTCTATTTTCAAATTAAAATCATCTGTTTTGGACCAGCGGAACTCTCACAGCTTTGACGCTTCCTGTTTTTAATGATAAAATCTTAAGAAAAATGCTAAAAGAATTGATAGACCAATTTTATCTTGACCAGCAGGAAGAACAAAAGCAGGCCAAGTTCTACATCACTGACGCCGGGAAATGCCCGAGAGCCATTTTTTTCAAGTTCAAGAATGTTCCCAGGGAAAAGATGGAAGCCAGGATAATGAGGATATTCGAGAAAGGGGAGCACATGCACAGGAACATCTTCAACGTGCTTTACCGCCTGAGGATAGGGGTGACGACTGAAGTCTCAATTCCCGCCCAGGAAATAATCTCAGGAAGGGCGGACGCCATTTTGTGCATAAACAACGAGAATTACGTCCTGGATATCAAAAGCATAAACAGTATGGTCTTCAGGACGCTTTATAAGCCCAAGGAAGAGAACCTCTGCCAGATCCAGCTGTATCTGCACTTTTTCAAGATCCCCAAGGGGATATTGATGTATATAGACAAGGACAGGCAGGAGATAAAGGAGTTCATAGTGGAATACGACTCTCAGCTGGTCCATTCCCTTTTGAAAGGATTCAAGGAATTGAAGCAGAAGATAGAGAAAAACGTTGTTCCAGAAAGAATGGAAGGGTATCCGAAAAGCTGGCAGTGCCAGTACTGCCAGTACAAGGAAATATGCAAGACTGCAGGATCAAAGAAAATCGACTGGGAAGAGTTCAAAAGAGAAGTTTCTCTGCAGGAGCAAGGCCAATCTAAACTCTATTGATGGAAAAAAGGCTTAAAAGGGATTTTTACGAAAGGCCGGCTTTGGATTTGGCAAAGGCCTTGCTGGGGAAAACTCTGGTTAGAAAGGACGGAAAAAGAATGCTGAGAGGAAAGATAGCGGAAACTGAAGCTTATCTGGGCGAGAAAGACAAGGCCAGCCACTCTTTCGGAGGAAAGATCACCAAAAGGAACAAGACCGAATATCTGAGAGGCGGCCATTTGTACGTCTATCTTTGCTACGGCCTTCACTGGCAGCTTAACGTTACAGCTTCCGTTTCAGGAGTTCCTGAATGCGTGCTTTTAAGGGCTCTTGAATCTTTAAAAAAAGAAAGGGTCGCTTCAGGCCCGGGCAAGCTTTGTAAATGGCTCAAACTGGACAAGTCCTTTGATACAGAAGACTTGGTTTACTCCAAGAGAATCTGGATAGAGGACTCTTTTGAAAAAGGAAAAATAGCCTGCTCTGAAAGGATAGGCATTAATTATGCAGAAGAATGGGCCAGAAAGCCTTTGAGATTTTTTTTGAAAGGCAGTCCCTGCTTGTCTAAGGAATGAGTTTTTCTGACTCCTTGAGAACGTTTTCGCTCAAGACGTAAAGTTTTTTCCCTGAAACGCTCCATGATATTTCAGGATTTTCAAACGAGGCCAGCTCTATGATGTTTATCTTCCCCCTGTCGTCCGTTTCCGATATTTTCACAGAGCCGTTCGAGTTAAAGACCAGATAGTCGCTGTTGAGCCAGAAAACGCTTTTTATCTTTTCTGAAACCCTGGTCAGGAATATCTTTTCTTCCGCTTTCCTGAGAGACTGCTCGGTGGTATCAGCCAGGAAAACGACCCAGATTTCAGAACTTGAGAAAACAGCGATTTTCTTTTTGTCAGGAGAAGTTTTCATTCCCTCGGTTCCGCTGAAAATGCTCTCAAAGGATTCAGCTCCGGGCTTCAGCCAGAAGAGCTCTTTTCCTTCTTGGAGGAAGACATAGCCGTTCGCAACAAATATTTCGTATTCAGTTTCCTGCTTTACAGGGAAGGGATCTTTGTTCAATTTTGTTCCTTCCTGAGAGCTCCCTTTTTCAGTGACGTATCCTGAATAGTCCAGGGAATATGCCTTTCCTTCCGTTTCTTTGAAAGCCGCTCCGTAGGGGATTTGGCTTTCTTCCTCTTTCAGGGAAATCGGAAGGCGGTCTGTTGAAAAAACGTATTTCTTGGTCTGCTCTTTTTCCGCCACGAAAAGAACTGCGTCTCTTGAATTTTCCTTGAATTCGAATCCCAGGAATTCAGCTCCCTTTAAGAAATAATCCTTCTCTTTTAAAAGAAGGCTTTTGATTCCGCTTTCAGGCTCATAGAGTTTCAAAGACCAGCCTTCTTCTGCTGCGGTTTTTGCCACCACTTTTTTCCCGTCCGGAGAGACGAAGAAAGCCTGAGAGTTTTCGAAAATGTCCGTGAAAGAGGGCTGCAAAGGGAAAAGGACCACGTTTTTCGCTTCAGTGACTATTTCCTCTGCTACCTCCAGAGTCTTCTCCCATGAGTGGTAGCCTGTTTTTCCTATTGAAACTTTGTAAGCTCCGGGAATGAGGTTCTTTTCCAAAAAAGATCCCGTCAGATATTCGGTCTTCCTGGCATCTCCTTCTCCCACCTTCGCTTCCGCCCTTTTAGGGAAAACCTTGAGATAGATGCCGCCGGTCTTCACTATCTTTTTTTCTTCCATGTCGAAGCGGTATCCCTGGGAATAAAGGACGATGGCCGGGGAAGCCACCAGGAAAAGAAAGAAGAAAAAAGCGAATAAAATTGTCCTTGTTCTGCGCTTCATGATCAATAATATACTAGCTCTTTTTGAGCCTTAAATCAATTTTTCCAAGTTTGCCAAAAGGAAAGATTTGGTCTAAAATGGGAACGTATGGACACCTTTGTGATCGTTGGAGACAAGCCTCTTAAGGGAGAAGTTGCGGCCGGAGGAGCCAAAAACGCCGCTTTCGCCCTTATGGCAGCTTCCCTCCTTACGGACAAGGAATGCGAGATATCGAATCTCCCCTTAATAGAGGATATTTTCAGGATGCTTGAGATTTTGAAAAGCATGGGAGTGAAGGCGGATTGGAAAGGGGAAAGGACCGTCATTCTCAACGCCAAAGGAGCGGATCCTTCAAAGATAGACGAAAAAAAAGTCTCCTTGTTCAGGGGCTCCGTCCTGCTTTTAGGGTCTCTTTTAGCAAGGTTCGGCAAAGTGGAAATGCCAAAGCCCGGAGGATGCATAATAGGAGCAAGGCCCATAGACACCCACCTGGACGCTTTCAGGCAGATGGGAGCCGAGGTTTCAGAAGGGAAAAAGATAACCATCACTTCAAAGAAGAAAGCAGGGGATGCCTTGGTCATTTTGAACGAATTCAGCGTTACGGCGACAGAGAACGTTCTTCTTTTTTCCGCCTTGAGGAAAGGGAAAACAGTTATAAAAACTGCAGATATTGATTATCAAGTTCAAGAGCTGGTCAAATTTTTAAAAAAGATGGGAGTGAGGATCGAGGGGTCAGGAAGCCACACCTTGGTCGTCCATGGATCCGAGAAGCTGAAAGGAGCTTCCCAGAAGCTCATTTTCGACCCTATTGAAGCTGGAACTTTCATCTTGGCGGCAGCTGCCACAAGAAGCAAAGTATCAGTGAAAAACGCTGAAATCTCATTTCTTGAGCTTCCTTTGAAAAAGCTCAAGGATTGCGGAATTCATTTTGAGATATCCTTAGAGCAGAAAGGAAGGGGGACAGTAACGGTTTTCCCCTGGAAGTCCCTTAAGATAGACAAAGTCCAGAGCCTTCCTTTCCCTGGCATACCTTCAGACCTTCAGTCTTGCTTCGGGGTGCTGGCCACGAGATCCAAAGGGCCTACTTTGATACATGATCCGCTTTACGAGTCGCGGCTGAAATATTTGGAAGAGCTTACGAAAATGGGGGCTGAGATATATTTTGCCGACCCGCACAGGGCCATCATCAACGGGCCGACCCAGCTTTACGGAACGGAGATAAAGTCTGCGGACCTGAGGGGAGGGGCCTCCTTGATCATCGCCGGGCTGATGGCCCGAGGCAAAACAGTCATCGGCAACATTTATCAAATTGACAGGGGATATGAGAAAATAGACGAAAAGTTGAGAAAGCTTGGAGCGGACATCAAAAGGATTAAAGAATAATTGACAATATGTTTATAAAAAAAATCGGAATAGATCTTGGAACTTGCAACTCTTTGGTCTTCTCCCCGAAAAAAGGGATCGTTTTGCAGGAGCCTTCGGTGGTGGCGGTTTCCATGGACGAAAACAGGATACTGGCCGTAGGCCAGGAAGCCAAGGAAATGACCGGCCGAACGCCAGACACGATCAGGGTTTACAGGCCCCTCAAGGACGGGGTCATCGCCGACTTCAGGGTCACCCAGGCCATGATTTCCTATTTCATAAAAAAAGTCATTCCGCCCTACCAGTTTTTCAAGCCGGAATTGATGATCTCCATACCGGCCGGCGTCACTTCCACGGAAAGGAGAGCGGTCATTGAAGCAGCCTTGAAAGCTGGAGCAAAACAGGCTTTCGTGGCCAAGGAGCCCATACTGGCCGCCATCGGAGCAGGCATCCCCATAAACTCGTGCTCAGGGAATCTGATAGTGGACATAGGAGGAGGAACATCCGAAGTGGCGGTGATTTCTTTGGGAGGGATAGTCACTGTGAACTCGGTCAGGGTGGCAGGAGACAAGATAGACCTTTCCATCTCCAATTTCATAAAAGAGAGGCATAACCTGGCCATAGGAGAGCAGACGGCAGAAGAGCTGAAGATCAAGATAGGGACCACCATACCGGAAAGATCGGAAAGGAGCCTGGACATCAGGGGCAGGGACCTTATTTCCGGGCTGCCGCGCACGGTGAAGATAACTTCAAACGAGATATGCCAGGCAATAGCAGAGCCTTTGCAGGAAATCATGTATGCCATAAAGCAGGTCTTGAGAAACACTCCTCCCGAGCTGGCAGCCGACATCATGGACAAAGGCATGGTGGTTTCCGGCGGAGGAGCGCTTTTAAAGAACATAGACAAGCTGATATCCAAATCCACCGGAGTTCCCTGCTACATCGCAGAAGAGCCTCTCTTTTGCGTGGCCAAGGGAACGGGAGTGGTTCTGGAAAATCTGGACACTTACAAAAGAAGCATAATGTCCAGGAAATGACATGATCATCGGGCATCAAACCCAATGGCAATATTTAAAGAAGCTGGCTGATTCGGGGAAAGTCCCTCACGCTTTTTTGTTTTCAGGAGAAGAGAAGATAGGCAAGAAAAAAGTGGCAGTTGAGTTCGCAAAAGAGGTCTGCTGCCTTGAAGAGGATGCTGCCAAAAAGCCTTGCGGAAAGTGCGTGAATTGCCTGCAGATCGAAAAGGGGATTTTTCCCGATTTCCAGATGGTGAGGCCGGACAATCTGGATCCCTTGAAGGCCAACCTGCAGAAAGGAAGGAAGATCCAGATATACCAGGTGAGGCAGATCAAGGCCTCTTTCAATCTCGGATCATACGACTCTCCCTTCAAAATAGCGGTGATAGACGAAGCCCACACCATGAACAGCCACGCCCAGAATTCTCTCTTGAAGCTCTTGGAAGAGCCCAAAGGGAACGCCTTATTCATTCTGGTCACCCCTTTTCCCAAGATGCTTTTGCCGACCATCGTTTCCAGGGTCCAGATCCTGAAATTTGCCAAGCCCGAAACTCAAGAGACAGAGAAATTCCTTACAGGTTTTTGCAACATCAAGGAAGCGGCAGCCCGGGAGATCGTCGAACTTTCTGACGGGAAGCCGGGGTTAGCCATCGACCTCGCCCAGAATCCCAAAAAGCTTGAGGACCAAAGGAACAAGCTGCAGGACACCAGGAAGATTATAGATGGAAGCCTGGCCCGCCGCTTTTCCTATGCAAAATTCCTGAGCGAGGATCCCTTGAAGACATCGGAAATGCTTGATTTTTGGACCGTTTACTTCAGAAAAATCCTGCTTTCGAAACTGGAGAAGGGGAATCCGGTTTCGAAAACGGAAAAGATATTGGATACGCTGAGGAAGATAAGCTTCGCTGTTTCCAACACCAACGCCAATCCCAGGCTGGCTTTGGAAATTCTGATGTTGGAAATATGAACAATATTCTGATATATTAAAAAAATATGGACTACAACGAAATCATAAAAAGAATAAGGCCGGAAATGGACAAAGCCGTTTCATTCCTTGAAAAGGAATTGGCCAAGATAAGGAGCGGAAGGGCGACCACTTCTTTGGTGGAAGACATAATGGCGGATTGCTTCGGTCAGAAGCTTCCCTTAAAGCAGCTGGGAGCCATCACTTTGCAGGGGCCAAGGCAGATAGTGATACAGCCTTGGGACAAGTCCTACATCGAATCCATAGAAAAAGCGGTTTTCCAGGCAGGCTCCGGCCTCAGCGCGGTGACGGACAAGGATCTGGTGAGGATCAACATCCCTTCCTTGACCGAAGAATACAGGAAGGATCTTTTAAGACTCCTTTCCGAAAAGCAGGAAGAAACGAGGAAGACGGTGAGGAAATGGAGGGAAGAGGCCTGGAAGGAGATACAAGACCGCCAGAGGGCGGGCGAGATAAGGGAAGACGACAAGTTCAGAGCCAAGGATGATCTGCAGGAGATAGTCGAAGAGTTCAACAAGAAAATAGAGGAAATAGGAGAAAAAAAGGAAAAGGAAATAACCGATTAGCATAGCCTTGCCGGGTTAGCTGATTATTTCAAATGTTTCTATCCATCATTGTGGCGTTCCTGGGAATAATGGGGCTTTTGATACTCCACGAATTCGGCCACTTCATCGCCGCAAAAAAGTTCGGCGCCGACGTCGAGGAATTCGGCATAGGATATCCTCCCAGGATTTTCGGAAAGAAAATAGGGAAGGTTGTCTATTCTTTGAATGCCATCCCTTTCGGGGCCTTCGTCAATATAAAAGGGGAAACCGGAGGGGTGGAAGACTACAGGAGCTTTTCAGGAAAGCCCATATGGCAGAGGGTCTTGATAGTGCTCGGGGGAGTGATATCCTTCTGGCTCATTTCAGCCGTTCTGCTGGCAATGGTTTCCTGGATCTGGGGTCTGCCGTTTCAGGTTTCAGACGAGGAAACAGGCGTCAAGGATCCGATGGTGCAGATAGCCGGCGTCCAGGAAGAATCTCCGGCCCAGAAAGCCGGGATTCAAATCGGGGACATAGTGCTGGGAGCGGGAAAGGAAGGCGAGGAAAGAAGCCTGAACAAGATTATTGAACTTCAGAGCGAGGTCAAGGAGAGCCTGGGCGAGGAAATGATCCTGACAGTGAAGCGCGACGGCGAGGTTCTGAGAATACCGGTCGTTCCGGATGGAAAAAACGGGGAAGCCGTGATCGGGGTCTCCCTGAGCAGGGTGGCCCTTAAATCGTTTCCCTGGTATGAAGCTCCCTGGCAGGGCATTAGGGTCACCGGCCTTTTGACCGCCAATATCGTTAAGGGATGGGTGATGGGGCTGAAAAGCCTTTTCGGAGTGCAGGCTCTCCCGGCCGGAATGAAATTCGAGATGATGGGGCCTTTGGGGATTTTCGACATGCTGAGGAACTATTTTTCCAAAGGGGCCAGCTATTTTTTGTATCTCGTGTCCTTGATATCAGTGGCTCTGGCTTTAGCCAACATCCTGCCGATACCCGCTTTGGACGGAGGGAAAATGGTCTTCCTGATGATAGAAGCAGCAAGGAAGAAGCCCGTGCCTTCCAAGATCGAGCAGAGGATCACTTCCGTTTTCTTCGTCCTTTTGATAATCATGATGGTCTACGTAACATTCAAGTTCGACATACCCAGGACTTTCCTGGAATAAAATGAAGCAATCAGCGCTTTTCTATAAAACGTCAAAGGAAACCCCGAAAGAAGAGACGAGCTCCAATGCCAGGCTTCTGCTGAAGGCCGGCTTTTTGCACAAGGAAATGTCCGGGGTCTGGAGCTTCCTGCCTTTGGGCCTGAGGGTTTTGAGAAAGATCGAGAAGATCATCCGGGAGGAGATTGACGCCATCGGAGGCCAGGAGATTCTGATGACAGTTTTGCAGCCCAAATCCCTTTGGGAAGAGACAAACAGGTGGAATGAAGGGATAGGAGACGTGATGTACAAGGTCAAGGAAGGGGAAAAGGAAATAGGGCTCGGCCCGACCCATGAAGAGATGATAACCGACATTGTCAGGAAGAACGTCAAATCCTGGCAGGACCTCCCTTTGAAGCTTTACCAGATTCAGACCAAGTTCAGAAAGGAGCCCAGGGCCAAATCCGGCCTTTTAAGGGGACGCGAATTCGGCATGAAAGACCTTTACAGCTTCCATGCCACAGAAGAGGATTTCAAAAGTTACTACGAACAGGCGAAAAAGGCGTATTCCAGGATATTCGAGAGATGCGGGCTGAAAGCGATCGTCACCGAGGCTTCGGGAGCGGGGTTCACCAAGGACTGCACCCACGAATTCCAGGTTGAAGCCGAAGGCGGGGAAGACTGGGTGGTCAGATGCCCTGCCGGGCATTTCGCCAAGAACAAGGAGGTTTCGGACTTGAAGAAAGGTGACAAGTGCCCTGCCTGCTCTTTGAAACTTGAAGAGGTGAAAACGATCGAGGTCGGGAATATCTTCCCCCTGGGAAAGAAATATTCAGAGCAGATGAACGCTTTTTTCACGGACGAAGAAGGGAAGAAGAAAGGCATAATCATGGGATGCTACGGAATAGGGACGACCAGAGTGATGGGGGCCGCAGTCGAAGTTTGGCACGACGAAAAAGGCATTATCTGGCCTGAAGAAATTTCTCCTTTCAATGTCCATCTGATACTTCTGTCAGGCGATCTGAAGGTCAGGGAAATTTCGGAAAAAATATACGATGATTTACAGGGAAAGGGCCTTGAGGTATTATACGATGACAGAGAAAACAAAAGCCCTGGAGAAAAACTGGTGGAGTCAGACCTGATCGGCATTCCTTTGCGGCTGGTGGTAAGCGACAAAACCGTCTCCCAGGATTCGGCGGAAATTAAGGAAAGAAGCGGAAAAGAAATCGAGCTTGTCAAATTTGATGACCTGGCAAGGAAGATTTCCTCCCTTGTCAAAGCAAATGTTCGATAAAATACTGCACTATCTTTCAGAAGACATAGCCATAGACTTGGGCACGGCCAACTCCCTCGTGTACGTCAAAGGCAGGGGGATCGTCATCTCCGAGCCCTCGGTGGTTGCGGTCAACCAGAAGACGGGCCAGATCCTGGCCATAGGAGAGGAAGGTAAAAGGATGGTCGGGAGGACTCCGGCCTATATAGTGGCCACCAGGCCCCTGGTTAAAGGGGTCATTTCCGATTTCGAGGTCACAGAGCAGATGCTCAGGTATTTCATACAGAAAGTGAGGAAGAGGAAGGTATTCACCGGATTCGGCCCCAGGGTGGTGATCGGAATCCCTTGCGGAGTCACTGAAGTTGAAAAGAAGGCGGTCCAGGACGCGGCCAGGAACGCCGGAGCCAGGGAAGTCTACCTTATCGAGCAGCCCATGGCAGCGGCCTTGGGGGCCGGCCTTGAAGTCCAGGAAGCGGAAGGCCATTTCATAGTGGACATCGGAGGAGGGACGACGGAAGTGGCGGTGATCTCCTTGGGCGGGCTGGTCATAGCCAAAAGCCTGAGGATCGCCGGAGATAAATTGAATGAGGACATAATCAACTACGCCCAGGAGGAATACAAGCTCCTGATCGGAGAAAGGACGGCGGAGGACATCAAGATAAAGATAGGTTCGGCTTTCCCTTTGAAGACAGACGCGGTCTTGAAGCCGAAAATAGTGAAGCAAAAGAAATTCCAGGAAGGGGAAAAGAGCGGGAAAGAAGCGCCCAGGGAAATGGCTTTGCGGGGCAGAAACCTGGTGACCGGGCTTCCGGAAGAAATAGTGATCACAGAGCAGGACACCAAGAAAGCGATGGAAAAATCAATAAGGCAGATAGTGGCGGCCATAAAGGAGACGATAGAAGAAACCCCTCCGGAGCTTCTTTCAGACATCATGTCAAAGGGGATATATCTTGCCGGAGGAGGGTCGCTTCTTAAGGGCCTGGACGTTTTGATATCCAGGGAGACCAAAATCCCCACCCAGATAATCGAAGACCCGCTGACCGCAGTGGCCAGGGGAGCCGGCCTAGTTCTAGAGCATATAGACCAACTCAGAGAAGTTTTAATAAAGACGGAGGAATTGGCTCCTCCCAAATAATCATGATTTCAAAAGAAGAAGTCAAACGCGTCGCCGGGTTGGCCAGACTGGGCCTTTCCGACGAGGAAATCGAGAAGTTCCGAAAGGACCTTTCTTCGATTTTGGACTATATCAACCAGCTTAAAGAGCTGGACGTATCCGGAGTGGAGCCGACCACCCATTCCGTTTTCCTGGAAAACATTCTCAGGGAAGACGAACCTGGAAAGCCTGACTCAGAAAGGGCGGGCAGGCTCCTTTCAGCCGCTCCTGCCAATCAGGAAAGGTACGTGAAAGTAAAGGCCATCTTTTAGCTTCATGGATATTACTCAGCTCACAATCGAACAGGCGGGCAAAGGTCTGAGGAACATGGATTTTTCCGCCCAAGAGCTTACAAGGTCGTTTTTGGACAGGATAGAGTCCGAGGATCCGAGGATCAACTCATACATCACCGTTTGCGAGGAAGAAGCATTTTTGCAGGCCAAGAAGGCGGACGATCTCCTGAAAAAGGGAGCAGATCTTCCTGCCTTGACCGGCATACCATGCGCCATAAAGGACATCATCATGGTCGAGGGGGTGAAATGCACGGCAGCTTCGAAAATGCTTGAAAACTACGTCGCCTCATACGATGCCGGCGCGGTCAAATGCTTAAAGCAGCAGGGAGTGGTGATACTCGGGAAAACAAACCTGGACCAGTTTGCAGCGGGATCTTCCGGGGAATATTCAGCTTTCGGCAAGACCTTGAATCCAAGGGACGAAACCAGAATCCCGGGAGGGTCTTCTTCGGGATCGGCAGCCAGCGTGGCTGCAGACCTTTGCGTCTTTTCACTCGGATCTGACACAGGAGGTTCGGTCAGGCTTCCTGCTTCTTTTTGCGGAGTAACAGGGTTCAAGCCGAGCTACGGGGCCGTTTCAAGATCAGGGCTGATGGCCATGGCTTCTTCCTTGGACCAGATAGGAATTTTGGCCAAGTCCGCCATGGATGCGGAAACCGTTTTCAAGGCGATTTCGCAGAAGGACGGGCTTGATTCGACCAGCGTTGTCGTTCCTGAAATCAAGGGCAAGGATGTTTCAAAACTGAAAATAGGAGTGCCGGGAGAATACTTCGTAAAAGGCATGGATCCTGAAGTGGAAAAGACAATAAGGGATTCGATCCGAAGGTTCGAGGGTATGGGAGCTGAAGTACAGGAGATAAGCCTGCCCCACACCAAATACGCCCTTGCCGCCTATTACATAATCATGCCCTCGGAGCTGTCGGCCAATCTTGCCAGGTTCGACGGCATCAAATACGGTTTTTCCAAAGAAAGCGACCCTGGGACAAAAACCCTGCTTGACGTATACTTAAAGACCAGGCAGGAAGGGTTCGGAGAGGAGATCAGGAGAAGGATAATGCTCGGGACTTACTCTCTTTCAGCCGGGTATTACGACGCCTATTACCTAAAAGCCCAAAAAGTGAGGACCCTGGTCAGACAGGATTTTTCCCGGGCCTTCGAAAGCGTAGACCTCATAATGTCTCCGACTTCCCCGACGTTCCCTTTCAAGTTCGGGGAAAAGGAGGATGATCCGGTCTTGATGTACCTTTCCGACATTTTCACGATTTCAGCTAATTTGGCAGGGCTGCCTGCTATTTCCGTGCCTGCAGCCAAACCAGGAAGCCTCCCGGTAGGTCTCCAGATAATGGGAAAGCCATTGGGGGACTTCGCGGTCCTGTCGGCCGCTAAAAAGTTCGAAGAAACATGGAAGAAATAATCTCATTCATCACCTCAGAGGAAATCCAAGCCAGAATTCTGCCCCTGAAGATTTCCTTCATCGCCGTCTTTTTCATTCTGCTGGGAGCCATCATCTTTCTCCTTATCCGCACCAACTGGCTGAAATACAGGTATATAGAGAACGTGGTCGGATTTCTTTCTTACAGGCCGTTGGGCGTGGGGAAATTGGTCAAAAGATGGAGAGGAGTGAGAAGGAAATTTGAAAAGGGGTCGGAATACGACTGGAAAACGGCCGTACTTGAGGCGGAAGAGCTGTTGGACGACGTTTTGGAAAGGATGGGGCAGAAAGGGGAGACGACAGAAGAGAAAATCCAGAGCCTGCCTTTGGGTTCTGTCTCCAATTTCAGCCAGATCAGGGAGGCTCTTGGGATCAAGAACCGCATTATCCGGGATTCTGAATACAAATTGAGCAGAGAGGAGGCGGAAAGCGCCTTGAAGGCGTTCGAGCAGGCACTGAAAGATTTGCAGGTTTTCTGATCCTGTGGTATGATATTTGCGCGGGGTAGAGAAGCAGTATCTCACGAGGCCCATAACCTCGGGACACAGGTGCAATTCCTGTCCCCGCAACAATTTTGCCGGCGTAGCTCAGCGGTCAGAGCAGGGCCTTCATAAGGCCAAGGTCGCAGGTTCGAGTCCCGCCGCCGGCATCCAATGGTCGCGTAGTGTAGCCCGGTCCAACACGTCTCCCTGTCACGGAGAAGACCACGGGTTCAAATCCCGTCGCGACCGCCAGTTTTTAAAACTATGGACGATTCAAGCAAAGAATGCTGCCCTCAGTTCGATCCCGGCAAGTGGGATGAAAAAACTCTCAATTGGGAAGAGAAGGCCTTTATCAAGGAAACCATTCCGACTTTTTTCCATATTCCTTTTCCTCCGATGATCGGGAAGAAAATAAGCAGAATGTGGAAGATGGCCGAGGATTCGGAAAAAACGCTTGCTGACAAAGGGGATACTTTGGTTCTTTTCGCCGATCCGACCCCTTTCAAATCGGAAATATACCTTTCCGTGGCAGGAGAAGTTCCCGGCGCAGAGAATGTCAGGATTTCAGGAACGTTCGTCAGCAAGGTCTTTGACGGCCCTTACAACGCCATCCCGAAGTTCGTAAAGAAGATGGAAGGGTATTTGAAGGAAAATAACCGCAAGGCCAAGAAATATTACGTCCATTACGCCTATTGCCCGGGATGCGCCAAAAAATACGGGCACAACCACATGGTACTTTTTGCCGAGGTTTGAAACATAAATTTCAAAACGTTTATTTGAGAATCGATGCCTCAAACGTCGGTTCTTTTGTTTTAGGGAAGCGCTGTTCATTTCGGCTGATTTGACATCTTTGGCATTTTCTGATATATTCTTTGAAAGAGGAAGAATTATCTTCTTCTAAAGAAGAGGAGGCGAAAGTTGGTAATCTATATTTGGATAAATGGCGGGAATCACGACGACGAGAAGGAAGCAGACAAGATTTGTCCGCGGTGCGAGGCCGTTATCAAGGTGAGGCGGTCCCCGACAGCCGTCGGGAAAGAACTTTTCTGCCCCAATTGCGGGACCCCTCTCTGATTCCTTGCGGCCACCTTTGATAAAAGGGTGGCCCTTTTTTATGGACAAAAGCTTTCAGGCAAAGTAAAATATGGGTAATCGAGCCTTAAGCGATTTTTATGGAAAGGGAAAAAGCTATTATTTTTTTGAAAGGGAAAATACAGAACCAGAACTTAATTAAGCATTCTTTGGCTGTTGAAGCTATAATGCTGGGCCTGGCTGATTTTTTCAATGAAGACAGGGACAAATGGGGATTGGCCGGGCTTTTGCACGACATAGACTACGAGCAGACAAAGGACACGCCTGAAAAGCATTCTTTGATCGGATCTGAAATGCTCAGAAAGGAAGGCATTGCAGAAGACATCTGCCAGGCCGTTAAGGTCCACAACTACATGCACGGGCAAACCCCGGAAACCTTGATGGAAAAGTCATTGTATTCTGCCGATCCTCTCTCCGGGCTTGTCGTCGCTTCCGCCCTGGTCATTCCTTCAAAAAAGATATCCGACCTCACAATCGAGAATGTCCTGAATCGCTTCAAGGAAAAGGCTTTTGCCAGAAGCGTGAACCGGGAAACAATCCAGAAGTGCCAGCCGTATCTGAACCTGACCATGGATAAATTCGTTGAAATAGGCTTGAGGTCCATGCAGAACATTGCTTCTGACCTCGGCCTTTAAACATTCAATGGGACTGACTTTGATTTTAGGGCCGATGAAAAGCGGAAAATCGCTCGAACTCATCTCGTATTTCGCTCCGCTCAGATATACGAACATCTCTTTCGGCCTTTTCCAGTCAGCCCGCAACGTGCGGGACAAGAATGTCTGGACAAGGGACGGCCTGCAGCTTGAAGCCAAGAAGATCGAAAGCCTTTCAGAGATATTGGACGATAACTACCAGATCGTGGGCATTGATGAAATCCACATGTTCCCGGCCGATGAGGCCTGGGTTCTAGACAAGATCCTGAAAAGAGGCTGCAGGCTCATTGTCTCCGGGCTTGATACGGACTATAGGGGAAAAATGTTCGACATCATAAAAAAAGTCCTCGAGCTTGGGCCTTCGGAAGTGAGGTACAGGAAAGCGGTCTGCGAAATATGCAAGAACCCGAACGCGGTCTACACCCAGCTTTTGAAGGACGGCTCACCAATTCTGGAAGGCCTTCCTTCGGTTCTGCCCGAAGACGGCACTTACGGATACAAGGTTGTATGCCGCAGCTGCTTTAAAAGGAAGAACGAAGCATGAACGACTTATCCGTCATCAATTTAAGCGGAGAAAAGGAGCCTTTTTCATATTATAAGGTTTTAAGGTCGGCCCGGAGAGCCGGGGCTTCAAAAAGAGTTTCAGAGATGATAGCTGAGGAGGTCAAAAGGAAAGCTCGCTCGGGGATGAGGACTTCCGAGATATACTCTATGGTCAGGTTTCTTTTGAACAAGGAGGAGCCGAAAACGGCCATTAAATTCGATCTGAAAGAAGCGATGAAAAGGCTCGGGCCCACCGGCTTTCCTTTTGAAAAGTTCATCGGCAACGTTTTGGCGCATGAAGGGTATTCCGTCAGGCTGAACCAATTCGTTCCGGGAAAATGCTGCCCTGAATACGAGATAGACTTTCTGGCTTCGAAGCAGGACGTCCTGTACGTGGGCGAATGCAAATACAAGTCCCTTTTTGAAGGAAGGGTGGATCTGCCCGACGCTTTGCAGAATCATGCCAGGTTCCTGGATATAAAAGAAGGGCGTTTTTTCGAAAAAGAAAAGAAGATTTTGAAAAGCAGCTTGGTGACCAATGCCAAGTTTTCCTCCCTGGCGACAAAATACTCTGAATGCGCCGGAGTCGGCCTTCTGGGATGGAAATATCCCAAAGGAGACGGTTTGGAAAGGCACATAGAAAGCAGCCTTCTTTATCCTGTTACCATTCTTCCTTCCTTGAAGAGATACTTGGCTGATATTTTCATCGAAAAAGGGATATTGCTGGCAAAGGATCTTCTTGACGAAAAGAAACTGAACCTGCTCGGCAAGAGCCTGGTTTCTTCTCCGAGCTTCAAATCCCTGGTCAAGGAGGCCGAAATACTGCTAAAATAACAAACATATGATCACATTGAACGAAGTCAAGAAAAATCCGCACATTCTGGAGTTCACCAGGAAGACCGATGAGTCTTTGGACAGCCTTGGATATACCGAGCACGGATTCCCTCACGCCGAGCTCGTTTCGGCAAGGGCGAGAACGATCGCCAGGGAACTGGGCTTTGCCAAAGAAACCCAGGAGATATGCGCCATAGCCGGGTTCTGCCACGACATGGGGAACTTTTTGAGCAGGAATTTCCATCATTTGCTAGGAGCCATGCTTTTCTATCAGACTTTGAAGGAAAGTTTCGAACCCCGGGAGCTGTCCGCCATTTCTCAGGCCATAGCCTACCATGACAAGGCGGAAATGAATTTTTCAGACCCGGTGGCCGCTGTCCTGGTGCTGGCCGATAAATCCGACGTCCGCAGGACCAGGGTGAGGACAAAGGATTTGGAAAAGATAAAATGCGACATCCACGACAGGGTGAATTTTTTCACCACCGACTCCAAATTGAAGATAAACAAGGCAAAAAAGATAATAACCCTGATTATAAAGATAGACACCAATTCCGTACCGGTGATCGAGTATTTCGAGATATTCACGGAAAGGATGACTTACTGCAGGAAAGCCGCCGAATTCCTCGGATACAAATTCGGGCTGGTGATAAACAATTTCAAGCTTTTATAACCATATTCAGAAAAGCGGTTTTCAAAAAACCAATGAAAGTCTCTGACGCCATCAAAAAAAGGAAGAGCATAAGGAAGTACAAGGCAGATCCTGTGCCGAGAAAAAGCCTGCAAAAAATATTGGAAGCTGCCAGACTCGCTCCTTCGGCCCACAATTCCCAGCAGTGGAAGTTCGTGGTCGTCAAGGACAGAAAAATCAAAGAAAGCCTTGCCAAGAAGGCCAACAACCAAAGATTCATTTCCGAAGCCCCTTTGATCATAGCTGCGGTCGCCCTCGACACAGAAGAGGAGCTTCCTTGCAACGTGCCTTCCTACGCCCTTGACCTGGCCATCGCCTTGGATCACATGGTTTTGCAGGCGACCGAAGAAGGACTGGGCTGCTGCTGGATAGGGGCGTTTGATCAAACAAGGGTCAAGGATATCCTCAAAGTCCCTTCCGGCTGCAAAGTGGTGGCTCTTCTGCCCGTCGGGTTCGCAGCTGAATTAGGAAGGGAAAAATCAAGGAAAAGCCTTGAGGAAATAGTTTGTTATGAAAGGTTCGAGGAGTGAAATTTAGCTTTTTAAAGGGGGAAAATGAGGCTTTGAGGCCCGTTTTTTTTATCGAGGATCAAACCCGTTTTTCCCCAGTTTTGCAGCTTGAATCAGACCTTATTTTAAGGTAAAATATGGGTATAGGGTATGGAAAAAACAAGCCTGGATCTGCTCAAAAATGAAGCTGAAAAGGAAATAAGGGAATCTGGAAGCCTGGCTGAATTGGACAAGGTTTTCAACAAATATCTCGGCAAAAAAGGCGAGCTTACTTTTGTTTTGAAGTCGTTGCAGTCACTTTCCAAAGAGGAGAAGTCAAGAATCGGAAAGAAAGCAAACGAGACCAAAGAGGGGCTGCGCCTGGAGTTTGAATCAAGAACCAAGGTTCTGAAGGAAAAATCAAGGAAAGAAGCTGAACAGAAAGAATGGATAGACGTCACGGCTCCCGGAAAAAAGACTGTCTCAGGACATCTGCACCCCCTGACTCAGGCGAAAAGGAAAGTGGAGGATATTTTCCAAAAAATGGGGTTCCAAATAGTGCTGGGTCCGGAAATAGAATCCGAATGGTACAACTTTGACGCCCTGAACATACCGTCGGATCATCCTGCCAGGGATCTGTGGGACACTTTCTATCTTAAAAACGGGCTTTTGCTGAGGACCCATACTTCCCCTATGCAGGTGAGGTTCATGGAAAAGAATAATCCTCCTTTGAGGATAGTCGTTCCGGGCAGGATATTCCGCCACGAAGCGACCGACGCTTCCCATGAAATGACCTTTTACCAGGTTGAAGGGCTGATGATAGGAAAGAAAGTTTCAGTCGCCAATTTCAAAGCGGTCATTCAGGAATTTTTCCAGAGATTTTTTGAAAAGAAGGTGAAGATAAGGATGAGGCCGAGCTTCTTTCCTTTCGTCGAACCTGGATTCGAAGTGGACATGTCATGCCTGGTCTGCAAGGGCAAAGGATGCCCGGTGTGCTCCAAGACCGGCTGGATCGAAATGATGGGGGCCGGCATGGTTCATCCCAATGTCCTGAAGGCCGCAAAGCTGATCCCGCACAGGAAGGACGGTTCGGGCTGGCAGGGATTCGCTTTCGGCGTGGGGCTGGACAGGATGGCGATGATGAAGCATAAGGTGGACGACATCAGGCTTTTCTATTCAGGAGATTTAAGGTTTTTAAATCAGTTTTAACATGGTTTTTTCATACGACTGGATACAATCTTTTTTCAGATCCAAGCTCCCTTCGCCCCAGAAGATGGCTGATTTGTTCATGCATCACAGCTTCGAAGTGGAAGGCGTTGAAAAGAGGAAAGAAGGCTGGATTCTGGATATAGACATACTGCCGAACAGGGGTCCTGACTGCTTTTCCCATTACGGGATAGCGAGGGAATTTGCAGCCGTTTCCGGTTTGAAGCTTTTGAAAAAGAATTCCAAAATTTCAGAAGACAGGAAGACCAAGGCCAGCAGCCTGGTTTCAATAAGGCTCGAAAATGGAAAAGACTGCCCAAGGTATGCAGCCCGGGTTATAAGAGGGGTGAAAGTAGGCCCTTCCCCTGAATGGGTGAAGCAAAGACTGGAAGCCTGCGGTTTGAGGCCGATCAACAACATCGTGGATGCCACGAATTACGCCATGCTGGAGACCGGCCAGCCTTTGCACGCTTTCGACTTTGACAAGCTCGAGGGAAAGGGGAAAAAGGAGATCACGGTCAGGAGGGCGAAACCAGGAGAGAAGGTCTTGGCTTTGGACGATCAGGAATATTCATTGGATGAAAGCGTCCTGGTCATATCCGGGCCGCGGGAAATTCTGGCCATAGCCGGCATCAAAGGCGGAAAGGCGAGCGAAATAGACGGCTCGACCAAGGACGTGGTTTTGGAAGCGGCCAATTTCAATCCTTCGGTGATAAACAGGGGGTCAAAGAGGATCAACCTGAAGACGGACGCTTCCATCAGGTTCGAACACGGGCTTGACCCGAACCTGGCGGAAGAAGGGATAAACAGGGCAGCCGGCTTGATTTTAAAAACAGCCGGAGGAAAAGTCCTTTCCGGCCTGGCAGAATCTTTTCCGGGAAAAGTTTTTTCAAAGAAGATATCGCTCGACTTTTCATATGTCGAGGATCTGCTAGGAACGGAAATCAAAAGCTCGGAGGCGAAATCCATTTTGAACGGCCTGGGATTCAAAGCTTCCTTTTCAAAAGGGACGCTGGAAGTCCAAGTCCCCACTTTCAGGAGGGACGTTCTCCTGCCGGAAGACGTCGTCGAGGAGATAGGCAGGGTCTACGGCTATGGGAAAATAGCTCCTTTATTCCCGGAAGCGGCCTTGATGCCTCCGGAAAATAATGAAGACATATTGTGGGAGGATGCTTGCAAGGACGCATTATGCGGCCTCGGGCTTTCTGAAGTGTACAACTATTCTTTCATTCCTGAAGACGATTTGGAAACGTTCGGTTTCAAAGAAGTATTGGAACTCAAGAATCCGATGAGCAGGGAATTCAGATACATGAGGCCGAGCCTGATTCCTCATCTTTTAGACAACCTCAGGGAGAATTCCAAGCATTCCGAAGGGTTCGATATCTTCGAACTGGGAAAGACGTATACAAAGGGCAATCCTTCAGAAAAGAGGTTTCTTGCAGCGGCCCTGTTCCAGAAAAAGGAAAAAGAAACCCAGTTCTACAGGGCAAAGGGCATAATCGACATTCTTTTGGAAAGGATGGGGGTGAAAGGAGCATGGTACAAGGAGTGCGGGTCACTGTGCAAGACTGGCTGCTTCCATCCGAGGAAATGCGCCATGATAATGATCGGCAGGGAGATGATCGGCTCTGTCGGGGAAATTTCCTCCTCAGCGCTCGACCGCAAGGGAGTTTCAGGCAAAGCAGTCGCTTTTGAAGTGGATTTCGAAAAGTTGCAGAAGCTTTCCACAAAAGAAACGATTTACCAGCCGGTTTCAAAATATCCTGCTGCAGCAAGGGATATGGCGGTCTTGGTTCCGGTTGCAACCAGAGTGGAGGAAGTCTTGAACAGGATAAACGCGGCCGGAGGGGACTTGGTAAGGGAGGTGGATTTGTTCGATATTTACGAAGGGAAAGAGCTTCCGGAAGGGAAGAAGAACCTGGCTTTCCATATAACTTTTCAGGCTTCCGACAAAACCTTGAGCTCCGGCGAAATAGACGGATTGCGCGATAAAATAACAAAGGAGCTGGAAAATGATCCTGAATGGCAGGTCAGAAAATAATTAAGAAAAACATCAAAATGGCCAACAAAAAATCAGCTGATAAGAAAGTTCTTGTCAAGAAAGACTCCAATTACGGAGCCAAGGATATTTACGTGTTGGAAGGTCTAGAGCCGGTCAGGAAAAGGCCGGGCATGTACATAGGCACGACCGGGCTCGACGGGCTTCATCATCTGATTTACGAATGCGTTGACAATTCCATCGACGAATTCATGGGAGGATACGGAACCAAGCTTGACGTCGTCTTGCTTCCCGGGAACATGGTGAGGGTCACTGACGACGGCAGGGGGATTCCGGTTGAAAAGCATCCCCAGACCAAGAAATCGGCTTTGGAAACCGTATTGACCACTTTGCACGCCGGAGCCAAGTTCGGCAGCAAGGCGTACCAGGTTTCAGGAGGACTGCACGGAGTCGGGGTGTCCGTGGTCTGCGGCCTTTCCAAGTACATGAAAGCCGAGGTCTGCAGGGACGGATCCAAATACGAGCAGGAATATTCCAAGGGAAAGCCAAAATACAAGGTCAGGAAATCAGGGACCTGCAAGGAAACCGGGACTTCCATAACCTTTGAGGCCGATCCGGAGATATTCCCAGAAATAAAATACGATTTCAAGAAGCTTCAAAACCATTTGCGCCAGCAGGCCTATCTGACCAAGGGGATAAGGATCAACCTGGAAGACAGGAGGGAGGGGAAGGACGAAACCTATTCTTTCTGTTTTGAAGGCGGGCTCAAGTCTTACGTCAAATACCTGGTCCACGGCATCACTCCCAGGCAGCAGAACGTTTTCTACTCTTCCGGCGAGAGCGAAGGGATTCTGGTGGAAGCCGCTTTCCTTTACAGCCAGGAAACTGAGTTCCAGGAAGAGAGCTTTGCCAACAACATCAACACCATAGAGGGAGGAACCCATCTCACCGGGTTCAGGACCGCTTTGACCAGGACTTTAAACGACTATGCCAGGAAAAACAACCTTTTGAAGGAAGGGGACGAGAACCTCGTAGGGGACGACGTCAGGGAGGGGTTCAACGGTGCGGTTTCAGTGAAGATAAAGGAACCTCAGTTCGAAGGCCAGACAAAGGCGAAGCTCGGCAACACCGAAGCGAGGATCGCCGTGGAAACCGTGGTGTCGGACGGGCTCAACGATTTCCTTGAAAGGAATCCCCAGGACGCCAGGGCGATCATCGATAACTGCGTCCTGAACCAGAAAGCGAGGAAGGCGGCCAAGGCCGCAAAACAGACCGTCCTTCGCAAGGGGATAATGGAGGGATTGGCTCTGCCTGGCAAACTGGCTGACTGCACGTCCAGGAAGGCAGAGGATTCCGAGATTTACATCGTCGAAGGAGAGTCGGCCGGAGGGTCTTCCAGGCAGGCCAGGGACAGGAGATACCAGGCCATTCTTCCTTTGAGAGGGAAGATATTGAATGTGGAAAGGGCCAGGCTGGACAAGATGCTTTCATCGAAAGAAATAAAGGCATTGATAATCGCTCTGGGAGCGGCCATTGCCGAGGACTTCGACATAGAAAAGCTCAGGTATCACAGGATAATAATAATGACCGATGCCGATGTTGACGGATCCCATATAAGAACGCTGCTTTTGACCCTGTTCTTCCGATATTACAAGCCCGTAATAGAGGCCGGATACTTGTATCTGGCCCAGCCTCCCTTGTACAGGGTCCAGGCCGGCAAGAGAGTGGAATACGCCTACACCGATGCTGACAAGTCGGAAATTCTGGATTCCTTCAAAAAGGAAAAGATGCCTCTTTCCATCCAAAGGTACAAGGGCTTGGGAGAGATGAATCCTGAACAGCTTTGGGAGACGACCATGAATCCCCAGAACAGGGTTCTGCTGCGGGTCACCGTGGAAAACGCCAGGGAAGCTGACAAGATTTTCGACACTTTGATGGGAGGGGAAGTGATGCCGAGGAAGAAGTTCATCCAGGCTTACGCTAAAAAGGTGAAGAACCTGGACATATAGATGAAGAACATATTCAAGGAAGGAAAGGCTTCTCCATTGATAGTGGCGGTAATTTCTTTTCTGGCCATGATGCTGGTCATCCAGATTTTAAGCTGGCAGTATGACGCTTTCTTCAAGGAAGAGACCGTTTCTTTCGAGCAAAGGGTGGAGCAGGTCATGGCCAAGGAATCTTTGAGAGGCTTTTTGAAAGCCCGGACGGAAGGGAACCAGGAAAAAGCTTTTTCCTTTCTGACCGAGCAGGCTTTCCAGCAGGGCTATCCTTTGTCCGGATTTGACGATTTTGATATACTGGAAGAAGAAGACAAAGGAAGCAATAATTTCGTTTTTTTAGTGAAGATGCTTTCGAACAACGGATCGGAAGCGATAGAGCTTATAAAAGTGAAAAAAATAGATGAAAAATATTACATCGACTCGATTGAAAGGCCTGGATAAAATAATCATTGTTTCCCTTTTGGCTCTCGGAGCCTGCTTTGCGGTCCAGGCGGCTTCCTGCCACGTTTCCGCTCCCTGGTCATGGAATTATTGCTCTTCTTGGTGCCCTTGCTCGGCCGGTGAGGGGGACTGCGACACGAATGACGAATGCCTTACCGGGTACTGCTCCAAGGATGCTGGATCCAAATACGGCCAATATTGGGAAACGGACGTTTGCGAAGACATCACTCCTCCTTTGATTTACAGCCTCGGCCCTTCAGGGAATGTAAAAACGAACAATCCTTCCCTTTCTTTTAAGACCAACGAATCAGCCGACTGCATGTACGACACGCAGGACAAATCATTCAGCCAAATGAGGCATTCTTTTGAAAATACCGGAGGAAAGGAGCACAGCTCCTTCGTCGGCCCTTTGGACGACGGATCTCATACTTATTACGTCAGGTGCGAGGACGAATGGGGGAATGAAAACTATTTTTCCGCCAAAATTGCCTTTAGCGTTGGGTTGGACAGAACCATTGATCTTTTATTTCCCAAAGGAGGAGAAATACTGAGGAAAGGGAATTACTATGAAATCCGCTGGGAGTCTTCCAATGTAAAGAGCGTCGGCATCAAGGCGTACAAAGGCAGCACTGACCTCGGGCTGATAGCTTATGGGATTCCGGCTGATTCGGGAAGCTATCGGTGGGATATAGCCTCCGATTTCGGGAAAGGATCTTCCCTTGAAAATCTGACTTTGAGGGTTTTCAGCGCGGAACAGGAATCCGCTTTTGACGAAAACGATTCGGGCTTCAGCATCAAAGAAAACTGCCATGCGTCTTCTCTCTGGTCTTTGGATTACTGCACTCCTTCCTGCCCTTGCAATCCGGGGGAAGGGGACTGCGACTCGGACGCAGACTGCGTTTTAGGAAAGTGCTCTTCCAATGTTGGAGAAAAGTACGGCCAGATTCCCACTTATGATGTTTGCGAAAGGTTGGAAGATATTTCCTGCCATACCACCTCTCTCTGGTCTTTGGATTACTGCACTCCTTCCTGCCCTTGCAATCCGGGGGAAGGGGACTGCGACTCGGATGAAGACTGCAGCACGGGATACTGCGCTTTGAATACGGGGGGCGAATACGGCCAGATTTCCACTTTGGACGTCTGCAAAGAAAAGCCCGTTTCGACCGGAGATTTGCAGAGCATGAAAGAAAAGCTTGACGCCTTGGCCCAGATGATTCTGCAGCTTCAGCAGATGCTGAAAAAATGAAGGGCTTATTGACTTTCGACCGTCGTTTTGTTATCGTTGAAAGTAAGCCCTCTGGGGCGTTTTAAAAACATGAAATCTTTGAAGAACATCCCTTCCTTTTTCAAGGAAGTGAAAATAGAGCTAAAGAAGGTCAATTGGCCGACCAGAGAGCAGACCGTCAAAAACACCCTTTTGATAATAGGGATTTGCGGGGCAGTGGCCGCGTTTTTAGGCGCCTTGGACGTGCTTTTCACCGAGCTTTTGAACAATTTCATCCTTTAAACATGGAAGAAGACAAAGAAAAAAACGCAAAATGGTACGTCCTCCATACTTATTCAGGCTACGAAGACGCGGTGGCCAAGGCTTTGAAACAGAGGGTGGAATCCCTCAGCATGGAAGACAAGATTCTTGACGTCATGGTCCCCAAGGAAAAGAAGATAAAGATAAAAGGGGGGAAGAGGAAGACCGTTGAAGAGAAGATATATCCAGGCTACGTCCTGGTCCACATGATAGTGACCAACGACTCCTGGTACGTGGTCAGGAACACCCCGAACGTCACCGGGTTCGTGGGAGCAGGGACCACTCCGGTTCCGGTTTCTTCCCAGGAGATAGAGGTTTTGAAGAAAAGAATGGGAGTGGAAGTCCCCCAGTATAAGATAGAAGTGGGGATAGGCGACATGGTCAAGATAACCGACGGACCATTCAAGGAATTCGACGCCAAGGTTTCGGAAATCGACCCGGAAAAGGGGAAGATAAAGGTGCTGGTCAACATGTTCGGCAGGGACACTCCGGTGGAACTGGATTCCCTACAGATAAAGAAGATATAATACTATGGCAAAGAAAATAAAATCAATCGTGAAACTTCAGATCCAGGCGGGCCAAGCCACCCCGGCTCCTCCGATAGGGCCGGCTTTGGCTCCCCAGGGGGTGAACATCTCCGAATTCTGCCAGAAGTTCAACGAAAAGTCCCAGGACAAGAAAGGATTCAAGATCCCCGTTGAGGTGACCATTTTCGAGGACAGGAGCTACACCTTCAAAATGAAGCAGCCTCCCGCCTCCGAGCTTTTGAAGAAGGCGGCCAAGATAGAAAAGGGATCGGGCCAGCCGAATAAAATCAAGGTGGCCAAGATCACCAGGGCCCAGTTAAAGGAGATAGCCCAGCAGAAAATGGAGGACCTCAACGCTTTTGACATAGAGGCTGCCATGAAGATAATCGAAGGGACGGCAAGGAACATGGGGATCGAGATTGTCCCTTAATAGTTTTCAAGATACAATCGAATAAAGAAACTGAGCCGTTTTTTTATGCTCAAAAAAAGGATAACCTCAGACGAATACTTCTTGAAGATAGCCGCCGTGGTGGCGGAGCGTTCAACCTGCCTGAGGCACCACGTAGGAGCGGTGGCGGTAAAGAATAAGCACATACTGTCCACAGGCTACAACGGAGCGGCCGCAGGCTTGAAAGACTGTTTGGAGCTGGGATGCCTGCGGGACAAGCTGAAGATCGCTTCCGGCACGCGCCACGAGATCTGCAGGGCGATACATGCCGAACAGAACGTCATAATCCAGTCGTCCTTGCACGGGGTTTCCATGGAAGGAGCCACGGTCTATTGCACCCACAGCCCCTGCATCCTCTGCGCTAAAATGCTGGTCAATGCCAAGATCGAGAGGTTCGTGAGCTTCAGCAAGTATGCTGAGACCGAATTCAAGAAGCTTTTCAGGGAAGCCGGGATAAAGGTTGACGTTTTAAAGAAGCCCTCAGCCTCAATAACTTTTCTTGACTGACCTATGCAGAAAAATCCTTATCCCGGGAAGTTCATGGTCTTTGAAGGTCTGGACGGGGCGGGTTCGAGCACAGAAGCCGCCAAGCTTTGCAGTTGGCTGAACGAAACCAACAAAGACAAGTTTTCCGAAGGCGTTTTCGCTCATCTGACAAAGGAACCCACCAACAACCTCATCGGCGGGATAATAAGAGCCCAGCTCACTTCTGTCTGGCAAAGCAACTCAGAGTGCCTGCAGCTGCTTTTCGCTGCTGACAGGAGCTTCCATCTGGAAAAGGAGATAGTCCCTTTGCTGAAAAAAGGGGTCACGGTCGTGTCGGACCGCTATTTTTTGTCCACCATCGCTTACGGAGCCTCTAAAATTAAGGATTTCGAATGGCTTGTGAAGATAAACGAGCCTTTTTTGCTTCCGGATCTCATTTTTCTCATAAAAGCTTCCCCGAAGACCTGCCTGGAGAGGATAAGGAAGAACCGCTCTTCTTTCGAGCTTTTCGAAGAGGAAAAGATTTTGGCATCTGTCTGGAATAACTATGAAAGACTGGCTTCGAGGTTTGAAAACGTGTTCTTGATAGACGGGGAAAAGCCAGCCGACGAGGTCTTTTCAGAAATAAAGAAAGTGGTAGTATCAAACATGGCTCTATGAAGAAAGGAGGCAAATCAATGTACGATTTTTCCAAGTCCAGAGTCAGAATTCTTCCGCGGATGGCAAAGCCAGAAGTCATCGAGTCTTTCAAGATTGAAGGAGGCAGGGTCACCATAGAGGCTCCCGCCGTCATCATCATGCGATTGTCTGCAGCCGGGAAGATCCTCAAGCTGCTGGAAAAATGCGGCCGCGTCTGCTACAAGAGCGAAGGGAAGATCACCAAGGATTCAGCCCCAGGTCTCTTACAGAGATTCGTTGACATCGGCCATTTCAGCGTTATCGAGCACGAGTCCGTCACCGTGAAAGCGATCTGCGACCGGGGAGTGAGCCACGAATGGGTGAGGCACCGCTTGGCTTCCTATTCCCAGGAATCGAGCCGGTATTGCAACTACAGCAATAGGGGATTCGAGTTCATCTGTCCTTTTGTGCACGAGAAAGGGACCCCAGGATACGATTCCTGGAAGAAAGGGGTTGTCGGTACCGCTGTTCAGTACCTAGAGCAGATAAACCTGGGATTCCCGCCGGAGATAGCGAGAGATGTCCTGTCTACTTCCTTGAAGACCGAGCTCGTCTGCACCATGAACCTGAGAGAATGGAGGCATTTCTTCTTCTTGAGGTGCTCTCCGAAGGCCCATCCCCAAATAAGGGAGCTGGCTGTCCCTCTCTTGCGAGAGTTCCAGAAGAGGATTCCGGTCATTTTCAGCGACTTTGAGGTTGATTTGGAGAAGATGGCCGCCTCGACCAAGATCTTCACCTAAAAGCAACGGCTTTTGAGACTTTTATCAAGGGCCTTTATAATAAAATAAACATGGAAGGGATAGCGAAAATATTGGATCATACGGACCTGAGAGCCGATGCCACGGAACAGGATATCTGCCGGCTTTGCAATGAAGCGAAAAAGTTCGGATTCGGAGGAGTCTGCGTGAATTCAAAATGGGTGAAAGTCGCCAAAAAGGAGCTTGAAGGGACCGATATAAAGATAGTGGTGGTCATAGACTGGCCTGTCGGGGCAGGATCACCCGAATCAAGGGTTTTCCAGGCTAAAAAGGCCAAAGAAGACGGAGCTGACCAGATAGATCCGGTGATGGACATAGGCGACTTCAAGGAAGGAAACTATGAAAAGGTTTCAGAGGATCTCAAAGCTTTGTCTTCAATACTGCCTTGCAAGGTCATCATTGAAACAGGATATCTGACAGACGAGGAAATCGTAAAAGCTTCTCTCTTGGTAAAGGAAGCGGGCGCATACTGCGTCAAAACATCGACCGGAATGGAGCCCAAAGTGGATCTGGAAAGGAAAGCAGGGCATGTAAGGCTGATGAGGAAGGCCGTAGGCAATGATTTTTTGATAAAAGCGGCCGGAGGAATAAGGACCATGAAGGACGCAGAAAAGATGCTTGAGGCCGGGGCCGACATCATCGGCACCAGCGCCGGGGTGGAGATTGTGACAGGAGTAAGATCAGGGGAAGAAAAAGGGGAGTAGGTTTTTTCGTTTTACTTCTCCGGCCTGCCGGAGTTTTTTATTTTAAGCCAGGCTTAGACAATCTCTGATAAATATTGTAGAATGGTAAAAAAGATTATGGCCTTGAAACCTACGATCGGGCTTGAGATCCACGCTGAGCTTAAGACTCGGTCGAAAATGTTCTGCTCCTGCTTAAACGATCCTGGAGAAAGGCGCCCGAATCTGAATATCTGCCCCGTTTGCATGGGGCATCCTGGAACCCTTCCTGTTATAAACAAGGAAGCTGTCCGGAAGGTAGTAAAAACCGGGCTGGCTTTGAAATGCAGAATACCTGAAAAATCCAAGTTCGACAGGAAAAATTACTTTTACCCAGATCTTCCCAAAGGGTACCAGATTTCCCAATACGACCTTCCTTTGTGCCAGAACGGGTTTCTGGATATAGAAGGAAAGAAAATAAGGGTAAGGAGGGTGCATCTGGAAGAAGATACGGGCAGGCTTTTGCACTCAGAAAAAGACAAATCCAGCCTTGTCGACTTCAATCGAGCCGGCGTCCCTTTGATGGAACTGGTGACCGAGCCTGATATAAAGTCAGCCAAGGAAGCCAAATCCTTCAGCCAAGAGCTTCAGCTCATCCTGCGCTATTTAGGGGTTTCTGAAGCTGACATGGAAAAAGGGCAGCTCAGGGTTGAAGCCAACGTTTCTCTGTCTGACGACTCTGAGAAGCTTGGAACCAAGGTTGAAGTGAAGAATCTGAATTCTTTCCGGTCGGTTGAAAGGGCGATCGACTTTGAAATTGCAAGGCAGAAAGAGATCCTTGAAAAAAAGGGCAAGGTTTTGCAGGAAACCAGGGGATGGAACGAGCCTAAGCAGGAAACAATCAGCCAAAGATTGAAGGAAGAGGCCAACGATTACAGGTATTTTCCCGAGCCTGATCTTCCTTCTTTGAACACTCCTTCAAAATACGTCCAGGAATTGTGCGAGGAGATAGGAGAGCTTCCCCAGCAGAGGAGGAAAAGGTTTTTGGAGGAATACGGCCTGACCGAGAATGAAGTCGAATCCTTCGTTGTCAACAAGGATCTCGGGGAATACTACGAGAAATCGGTCTCAGAGCTCAGGAACTGGGTCAAGGAAGCGGACGAAAGGAAAGAAGTCAACAAAGAAGAGTTCCTGAAGCTGGCAAAGATAGCTTCGAATTACATCCTGAGCGACCTTTTGGGATTGATCAAGGCTGCTTCGGTCGTCGGCGAAGATTTTCTCATAACCCCTGAGAATTTCGGGGAGTTCATTACTTTGGTTTACAAAGAGATCATATCGAGCAAGACGGCAAAAGAGATCTTAAAGGAAATGTTCGCCACAGGAAAGGATCCTTCCCATATCCTCAAGAAAAGGGAGCTTTCCCAGATAACCGACAAGGGAGAGATAGACAAGGCGGCTAAAGAAGTTTTGGCTTCTAATGCGAAAGTGGTCGAGGATTTCAAGAAAGGGAAGAGAAACGCTTTGCAGTTCCTGGTAGGGCAGGTGATGGCAAAAACCAAGGGCAGGGCCAATCCTTCCTTGGCGAGGGAAGCCTTGGAAAAAAACATATTCTGATTCCGCCGGAGTAGCTCAACGGTAGAGCAATGCTTTCGTAAAGCAGAGGTTGCGAGTTCGATTCTCGCCTCCGGCTCCACAATTTGACTTTCAGGAATTTTTCCGACTTTTTCGTGGGCGGCGCACAGC
>CAYVNG010000005.1:9854-34784 GCA_964452875.1 uncultured Candidatus Saccharibacteria bacterium | reverse complement strand
ATCACTACAAGGAGTTCAAGCAAAGTGAAGGCTTTGGGCATAAAATATTATCCAAGTATATCAAAAAACCGCGTTTTAAGCGATTTTGAGCTAAAAAAGGAGCGCTCTTACGAGGAGCGCTCTTGGAAACTATGAGATCGTGATGAAGCAGACGAAGCCGGTGAATTTTGCCCTGCAGTTGCGGCCGGTGCACTTGAACTCGTACTTGTTGCTGGTATGAGCCTCCTTATCTGAGTTGTGGATGCCGCAATTGTTCCTGGGAATCACTTCGGTAAGGCGCAAGTTCCCCTTTCCGCAGAAAGGGCATTCCACTTGAGGAAACTTCTTCTTCAGCTCCTTTAAGGGCTTCTCTGAGTCGGACAGAGAAACTCCCATCGTCCTCGTCAGGAATGTGGGGAACAGGCACATTTTCTTTCCCGGCTTGATAATCCCGATTTGCTGGGCATGGGGTGCTTGGTTTGCCTCTGACAATTCTTCCTCCTTCCATACTCGAACCGAATAAGAAGAATATACGATATCCAGTTGGAAAAATCAAGCTCTTTTGCCCAAGAACGGTCAGGGCAGTATTTTCACAATGTATTTCTTTGTCTCGTCAGATTGAGAGAAGATAAGGCTTGTCTTGCCTGGCCTTAACGCAAAAAACGTGAAATTTTCGCTTTCTGGCAGACACTCTTCATCTGTCAACTGGAGATAGCTTCTGTTGTATCTGGCTTCCCATCCGCATTCTTCTTTGCTGTTTAAGGGCAGGGAAAGGTAAAAGGATTCTCCGCTTACGGTCTTTATCTCTTCCCTCCCGTTTACCAGCCAGACATAATAGCAGACGCCCACTGCCGCCATGAGAAGGATGGAAATAACGAGAAAGCTGCTTGAAGAGGATATCTGTTTTTTCATCAGTTTTTGACCTGATTAAGCCATTGTCCGAACTTGCAGTCAGGGCTGTGCAAAGGAGGATCAGTCTGCCTTAAAAGCGTGACCGCGTCCCGGAACAGCTCTGGCACGTCGTCAGGATTGGTGTCTATTTCGCACATCTCCTTTCTGAAAGGCAGTTTCCCTTCAAAGCCGCTGTTTTTCTCGACGATGTAAAACGCAAGATATCCCTTTCTGGGGGTTTTAAATCCGTTCTTTTCCAAAAGATAGGTATAGACGTCCAGCTGTATCTGGAAGCGGTCATAGACGTTGGCTATGGAGCTTCCAGTGCTTTTGTAATCCAAAGCAGCCAGCTTTCCCCCTTCGAATTCCAGTATGTCGTCCACTGCTCCGAAAATGGTTGCGTCCAGCTCCTCGTCGTAATATCTCAGGCCTGCCAGGTTGTTCCTCCACTGGTTGAGCAGTTCCTGGTTGGAAAAAAGCTTGGCAGGAATCTTGTTCTCTAAAATCAAGGGATGGACCTGCCCTTTGGCCCTGTACTTGTCGAATTCCTCTTTCAAAAGGAAATCCACCGCGCTGTTCAAAGCATAAGGGTAAGGAGGGGGCCTTTTGATCCCTTTTGCCTTTTCCAGCCAGAAGCAACAAGGGCATTCCAGGAAAAGATTGAGCGAGTTGGGAGAAAGTTGTATCTGTTTCTTGTACATGATTTTTTGAAAAGTTACATGGTTCCAGTATAACAAAGAATCGCCGGCTTGGCGATTCTTTACAAGTTGTCAGTTTTTTAAACTATTTTGCTTTCAACTTGAAAGATATTCAAATTCGGACGATTCTCTGATCATCTTTTTCCTTGTTGTCTTGATATCAATAGTGGTATAATAGCTTAAAGGTCGTATAACCTAAAATCTCAAAACGCACATGTTCAAATACCTCGGATTCTTAGGAGGGAAAAAACAAATCAAAGGGCTGGGCGGGTTCATGCTGATAGTATTCGGCGTTTCCGATCTGGTGATGGAATTCCTGGCAGGGCCCATTTCCCCAAGCTGGGTGATTTGGTTTTTCAGAGGAGGCGTAATCCTAGGCTTGTTTCTTTTGATAGCAGGCTCTCTGGCCTACGACGTCACGCATAACGGAGAGCAATAAAGACAGATTTTAAGGCATTTTAAAGGAAAAACCCTTGATAAAACAAGGGTTTTTCCTTTAAACGTTGTTTTTCAAAAATTCCATCTTAAGTATAAAAAGAATGAGGGATGCGTCCCGAAGGAAGCATCCCTTATCGTATATGAGTGTACGAGAAGTACACTTGTTTGCTCTTTGAGATCTGCTCTTCGAGCTGTTAAAGAGCTATTCACAAATCACCTAGGTGTGCTACCTATATTATCCCTCCTTTGAGAATATGTGTCAACAACGATTTCCACAGGCTCAGATTTCAATCAGTTCGTATCTCTTTTCTCCGAGGCCCAAGCTATGGGCTCTGTCTATCTGCCAGGCAGGATTGATTTCAGGAGTGGTGAAATGGGAAGCTCCGGCAAGATCCAAACTGGCTTTGTCTATGGCGACTATGTCGTCTGAAGCTAAGATGCCTATGTCATTCATTATGGGATTTTGATGGAAATTGACGCAGTCGCACCTCTGGGTGATGCCGGTCAGGACGTTGATGAAAAACGATTTCTTCCCTTCAAGTATCCCCAAGGCGTATTCTGCCATCCTCTCTTGCAGTTTTTTTGAAGGGACATTCAACAAAGGAACCTTGATTGCGGAAAAAGGGCAGACTGAAACGCATTTTCCGCATCCGATGCATTTTGAAAAATCAATCTTGGCTTTCCCGTCTATTATAGAAATGGCAGAAGCCGGACAGTCTTTTCCGCAGACTGAGCAGCCTTGGCAAATGTTTTTGTCGATTTCCAAATCGAAGGCCTGGTGCATTTCAAGCTTGCCTGCTTTGTCAGCCAAGCCCATGCCCACGTTCTTTATCGCCCCTCCCATTCCGGAGATTAAGTGCCCGGTGAAATGGGAAACCGCCAGAATGAAATTGTACTTCTGGATTCCGGCTCCTATTTTTATTTCCTTTAAACCATTCATCCTGACTATCGATTCCTTATTCCCTTTTTCCCCGTCAACTATGTCTATTGGAGCAAATCCGAATCCCTTGTCACGGGCCAGCTTGATGTGAGTTGAAGCTAAAGACCTTTCCCCTTTGTATAGGACGGTCGTTTCCGCCAAAGAGACGCTGCCGGATTTTTTAAAAACATTTTCATAGATTCTTCTGACGAAAACAGGGTTCAAAGAAGTGTCCAGATTCCTTTCCCCGAAGTGAAGCTTTATAGCCACTTTGTCTTCTGGCAATATCAAATCTGAAAAGAGGCTGCAGATTTTATCGGCAGCTTCTTTCAGGTCGCTCCATTTTTTGAGAAAATACACCTTTTTCACTTTTCTTGGCTGAACAGCTTTTGGACGGCGTTCATCTTCACCTTCCTGAAAGCCTCGTTTATGCATTCTTTCAATAATACTTCCTGCTTCTCATTCGAAAGATCCCGGTTGAGCCTTATCTCTTCCACCTCCATCTTGCCGTTCGCTTTGACGAAAATGCCTTCCTTTTCCACGGAAACGATTTCCTTTTCAAGATTTTCCTGCAGCTCTTTCAGTTTTCCAAATTCTTTCAGCTTGTCGAACATGCTTTTATTCCATTTTCTCTAAAATTTTCCCCAGTTCTTCGATCGCTTTTCCGAAAGCGGTCCAGTCCCCTTGGCTTAAAGCCTCCATGGCCTGCTGGTAATATGTCTTGGCCTGCAAAGTCAGTTCTTCTGGAATAGCATCAGTTGAGTCTTCAATTTGCGTCCCTTCTTGGAAAATGGCTTTTATGGCTTCTTCCAAAGTCTCTTCCATCACTATCTCGTTTTCATAGGCGGCAATGACTCTTTTCAACTCAGGTATCTTTCCTCCTTGGGCCCTCAAATATAAGGGACGGACGTACAAAAGCGACTCTTTGATCGGAATAACCAATAATGGCCCCTGGTTGACCTGGGAGCCCTTCTGGTCCCAAAGGGAAATCTGCCTCGATATCTCCGGATCCTGGTTTATCCTGTTTATTATCTGCTCGGGCCCGTAAACCAGCCTCTGCTTTGGGAAGCTGTAAACCGCCAGCTTTCCGTAATTGTCCCCGTCGGATCTGGCCACCATCCAGGCGGAAAGGTTGTCCTTCATTTTCGGGGTGAAGGGAATCATCAGGATGAACTCCTCTTTTTCCTCCCCGGGAAGCCTCATTATGATGTGGCGCATCATGGGGTCGTCCCTTTCCTCTGAAATCCTGGGGATCTGCCACTGGTCCTCCTTGTTATAGAAAATCTGTGGCTCTTGCATGTGATAAACGCTGTAAACTGCTGTCTGATAGACAAAAATGTCTTCTGGATACCTTAAGTGGTCCTTTAAGTCCTGGGGAAGGGAATCCAAAGGAAGGAAGGCTCCCTTGAATATGGAGGCATAGGTCTGGATTATGGGGTCTTCAGGGTCGGAAATGTAGAAAGAGACTTTTCCGGTATAGGCGTCGGTCACCGCTTTCACTGAATTCCTCATATAGTTTATGCCTTCAGAGGTCAAGGACTGGCCAATTCTCTCAGAATAAGGGTAAAGGTGGCTGGTGGTGTAGGCGTCATGTATCCATTCGAGCCTGCCCTGTTTCGTTATTACAAGATACGGGTCGTCGTCGAAGGTCAAGAAAGGGGCTATCTTCTCGACTCTTTCTTTGATGTTCCTGTCGAACATCACCTGGCTTTCGTTAGTGATGTATCCAGAAAACAATATTTTCATTTCCCCGAACCTCAAGGCGAACATTAGCTTTTTCCAGAAGGAATCCAGGACCACTCCCCCGTCGCCTTCGTATTCAGTGAACACATTCTCTTCGCCGGAAGGATAGTCGAACTCCTTGGCTTCTGTCTTCACTATCACGTATTCGTCTGTCATCTCCCCGAAATATATTTCGGGCCTGGTCATTTTGAGGGATTCGGAATTGGAAGCTGGAGGAAGGTCTTTGACGAAAAGGACCGGAAGCCCCTCGGCAGTGACTTCGTTGACCGGAGTCACGGTAAGACCGAATCCGTGAGTGAAGGTCAGGTGGTTGTTTATGAAATTCTGGTTGGGCAGGCTTTCAGAGCTCAGCTCCCTGGGCGAAAGGAGGACTTGTCTGTATTCTCCATTCACCTGGTATCTGTCGTTGTCTATGGAAACGAATTCGTAATAGGTGCGGATTTCCTGCACCTGCCCGAAAGTGTCAAGCAAAGGTTCCCGATCCCAGAGGCGGATGTTCTCGATCGTGGCCTGATTGTCTTGTATGTCCTTTAAAGTCAGGACGCTTTCTGAAGGAAGGTTTTTCTCCTCGATCTCCTCTATATTGAACGCCTTCTGGGTGGCTTCGATGTTGTTTTTGATGAAAACAGACTCCTTGGCAAGTTCGTTCGGCTCAACCACGAATTTCTGCAGGATGAAAGGATAGATGCCCGTGCCTACGACAAGAACGGCGAGATACAATAAAAGAACGGAAAACAAAAGCTTCAATCTTTTCTGGAAGGCGCAAAGAACCGAAATTGCGGCAGCCAGGAGCAATATTACAGAAAGGACCTTCAATACAGGAATAGTGGCGTTGACATCGGTGAAGGAAGCTCCGAAGAAAGGACCTGTGCCAGAAAACAGGACTTGGGATATCTTCACGTACCAGGTCTGAAAGCTCAAAGCTGAAAAAAGCAAAGAAAGGAGCAGGAAGATATGGATTCTGGATTTTTTCTGGGCTCCTTGCGGGTCCTTCCCTCCTTCAAGGGAATAGATCATATTCCTGATTTTGCTTCCTAAAAAAGGAAGCGACTCTTTTATAAGATAGATGAAACCTATACTGAGTAGAGAAAGAATGACAAGGAAAACGAACATGCCGGAGGCCATCTGGAAAAAAGGGAGGTCGAAGAAATAAAAAGAAATATCCTTGCCCAATATCGGATCAGCTTCGTTGAAAGGGGCCGAATTCAAATATTTGAAAAACACCAGCCATTTTTCAGACGAAATCAGGCCGGCGAAAAATCCGACAGCCAAAGAAAATACGAGAGCCAGCTTTCCGAGATTCTTTGGGAAATTAGGCATCCTTCCCCTGATGAATGCCGTTTCCTTTCCTTTGGTCGCCTTCAAAGCCAGCTTCAGGTTTAAAAACAAAAACAGGAAAAAGAAAAGCCCGGCTGCAAAAAATGTGAGAATCTTTCCTTTCAAGGAAGTGAGGAAAATGGATTCATAGCCGAGATTCTTGAACCACATCCAGTCTGTCGCAAAGACCGAGATGACGGGCAGGAGGATCAATATCAAGGCTGAGATCAACAAGATTGTTTTTTTCTTTTTCATATTCTTAATCTTAGCATTTTTGAGCCATGTTTAAAACTGCTCTGTCTGCTCGAACTCCAAAGGCGGCTTTTCAGCCTCCTTGGCTGATATATAGCCTAAAGCGAAAGACAACAGGGAAACGAGAAAGACGCCGGCTATAAGGATGATGTCTTGGACATGGCTCTTTACAAACGCCTTTAAAGCTGATAACATATGATTTGTTTAACCTATTATAATCAAAACTATGGCAAAAACAAAAGCGACGGGGACGACCCGTCTGGGAAGGGACTCAAAACCGAAATATTTAGGAGTGAAGCTGTACGCAGGCCAGAAAGTGAAGCCGGGCATGATAATAGTGAGGCAGAGGGGAAGCAAGTTCTTCGCCGGTCTGAACGTGAAAAAAGGCGGAGACGACACCCTTTACGCCATGAAGGAAGGAGTGATAAAATTCGGATTGAAAAAGAAAACAAATTTTGACGGGTCCAAAAGGCTGGTAAAGACGGTGAACGTGGCTTAAGCTTTGTTCTTCCTTTTGATGCATGAACGGACGAATTCTTTGAACAAGGGATGAGGGCTTAAAGGCCTGGATTTGAACTCGGGATGGAATTGAACACCCAGGAAAAACGGGTGTTTTTTAAGTTCGACTATCTCAACCAGATCCTTTTCCCGGTTCATTCCTGAGACAGTCAGGCCTTTTTTCAAAAGCTTTTCCTTGTATCCGTTGTTTAGCTCGTATCTGTGCCTGTGCCTTTCTAATATCATTAATGATCCGTCTTTTTCTTTTTTAAAACCAGAGGAAGAATAAGCCTTGAAAGCCAAGGTCTTGGGCTTCACCTGGCAGGAATAGTTCCCCAGCCTCATGGTTCCGCCGTACTTTTTTTCTTTTAAAAGCGCTTTCTGCTCTTCCATGACGTCGATGACGAAGTCGTCCCCTTCGTTCCCGAACTCCCTGGAAGAAGCATTCTTTATCTTGCATACGTTCCTAGCGAACTCTATGACCGCAAGCTGCATTCCCAGGCAAAGCCCGAAATAAGGAATCTTGTTCCTCCTGCAGTATTCGATCGCTTTGATCTTGCCTTCCATGCCCCTTTTGCCGAATCCGCCAGGAACGATTACGCCGTCGTATTTTTTGAGCGCTTTCAAAGAAGCTCCCCCTTTTTCGAACTTTTGGGACGATATCCAGTGTATCTCGGGCTTTTTCCTGAAAAACCAGGCAGCGTGCTTTATGGATTCGATGACGGAAATGTAAGAGTCCATGAGCACGAATTTCCCTGATTCAAAATATTTCCCGACCATTGCTATCTTCACCGTCTCTTTGGTGTTCTTGGCGATTTCAGCCAAGCTTCTCCAATCTTTCAAGTCGCTGTTCCTCTTAGACCTCAGACCGAACTTCCCGAGGATCCTGTTTCCCAGGTTGTCTTTTTCAAAATTGACCGGCACGTCGTAGATGGATTTGGCGTCAGGAGCGGAGATGACGTCCTTTGCGGAAAGGTTGCAGAAAATGGAAATCTTTTTCTTCCTCGGCTCGTCAAGAGGCTTTACCGACCTTGCCACTATCAAATCGGGCTGGATTCCGGCCATATTCAGCCATCTTACCGCCTGCTGAGTGGGCTTGGTCTTCATTTCCCCTATTATCTGAGGGACCGGAAGATAGCTTATCAAGGCGAAAAGGACTTCTTTTGGATGGTTAAGCTTCATCATCCTGGCCGCTTCCAAGAAAAGGCTGTTTTGGTATTCGCCCACCGTTCCCCCTATTTCTATCAAAACAAAATCGGCATCGTTCTCCTTTGCCGCTTTTTTGATCCTGAAGATGACCTCTTCTGGGATGTGAGGGACCACTTCAACGCATTTGCCGTTGTATCCAAGGTTTCTCTCCTTATTGATGACCGTTTGGTAAACCTTGCCCGTGGTGAGGTAGTTTGTGTCGGTGAGCTCTATTCCAAGGAACCTTTCGTAATTTCCTATGTCCTGGTCGCATTCTTCCCCGTCCTTGGTGACGAAAACCTCGCCGTGTTCCACGGGATTCATCGTCCCGGCATCCACGTTTATATAAGGGTCTATCTTCACCGCCGTCACCTTGTATCCCTTGCTCTGCAGTATCTTTCCTATGCTGGCGGTGGCGATTCCCTTTCCCACGCCTGACATCACACCACCTGCGACGAAAATGAAGCGCGCCATAAATGAAACCGAGAACCAATATTCTTAAATTACTTTTCTTCGGTCACGATCACCCTTATTTCAGCCTCGAGGTTATGGGCGAATTTTATCTTGACCGGGAATTCACCCGCCTCCTTGATCGGATTTTCAAGGTTGATCTGGGATTTCTTGACGTCGAATCCTGATTCCTTCAGCTTCTCTGATATCTTCTGACTGGTCACTGATTCGAAAAGCTGGCCTTCTTCGCCGACTTTGGCAGGCATGTTCAGCTCCAATCCGTCTATCTTGGTTGCCGTCTGCTGAACGAGCATGAGATCCTCCTCTGACTTCTTGGTTTCGATTTCCCTCTGCACTTGGGCCCACTTCACGGCAGCTTCGGTAGCCGGCTTTGCCAGACCCTTGGGAAGCAGAAAATTCCTGGCGTATCCGTCAGCCACTTTCTTGATGTCGTATTTTTTCCCTATCTTATCCACGTTTTGAAGAAGTATGACTTGCATATTTCAATATATATATTTTCACAAATCCTTAATTATTTCAATGGCCTTGCTCAGCTGCGGGTCGTTTCCGGAAAGGTAGTCCTCCTCGGTCATCTCAACCTTAACGTCAGGGACGAGCCCCTGGCCGGAAATGAGCAGGCCTGAAGGAGTCAGCCAGCGGGCGATCGTTATCTTCAAGGTGGATCCGTCGCTCAGCCATTCCACTTCCTGGACCGATCCTTTTCCGAAGGAAGTCTCCCCGATTAATGTTATAGCACGATCATCCCTGAGAGCGCCAGCCAGAATTTCCGCTCCTGAAGCCGATCCCTGGTCTATCAGCACCACCATGGGATAGGAAGCCAGGCTCGAAGGACCCTCAGAAAGGTATTCGTTCCTTTCCTTGCCTTCCCCGAAATCTTCGATTGTCACTACTTGATCTTTTTCCAGGAACCAGCCGGCAATGTCCTGGGCGACCTGCAGATATCCTCCCGGATTCCCCCTCAAATCGAGGATTATCCTGTCGGCCGGGCTTTTCAGGATTTCGGAAACCGCATCCCTGAAATCGCTTCCCGCCTTCTCGCTGAACTGGTAAAGCTTTATGTAAGATATGTTACCTTCAATCGTTTCCGTTTTCAAGCTCGCAACCTTGATAATGTCCCTTTCTATCTCAAAAAGACGGGTCGTCTCCCAGCCTTCCCTGAAAATGGTCAGGGAAATCACGCTTCCTTTCTCCCCCCTTATGAGCTTGACCGCTTCGTCAACCGTTATCTCCTGGGAAAACACGTCTCCTATCTTAATTATCTTGTCTCCGGAAATCAAACCCGCTTTCTGGGCCGGAGTTCCTTCCATGGGGCTGACCACAGTCAGCTGGCCGTCCCTTATCCCTATTTCCATCCCCACTCCTTCAAACGTCCCTTTGACGTCCTCCAAAAACACTTCCGTCTCGTCCGGATCCATGAAAACGGTGTAAGGGTCGCCCAAAGATTCGACCATTCCCGAAATGGCTCCGTAGATTATATTCTGCACGTCCTCCTTGCCTTCGTCGACGAATTTCTCCTGCACGTTTTCGTAAGCTTCCCAGAACAAGGAAAAATCAACTTCTGAAGGAGGGCATATCTCGCATTGGGATTCTCCCGACCAGTATCCCAAAAGGAAGATGACGGCGCTGAATATCAGAAGCATCAATACTTTGAATAATTTCATTTCTTTGCAATAAAAAAAAGACTATTACTTATTTATACCAGAATTAAAGCAAACAGTCTACTGTATTTTAAAGCCTATCATCCTTACCAGCTTTGAACTTTCCATCATCAGCCTCAAAAGAATCTTCTTCGCCTCCTTTTCGAAAAGATCATGCCCTATGATTCCGCTTTTAACTGTCAAAGATTTCGTCTTCGTTTCGAACCCTGAAAAGCGGCAGGTCGCAGTCAACGTCCTGAAGCTGAATGCCTCAACTTCAGCTTCCTTAAAAACTTCTTTCATCATCTCTTCAAAACTGGAAAATATGATTTCCGCATCCCTGGTGTCTTCCTCGAAGGTCTTACTCCTGCCAATGGATTTGACAGCCTCTGCCTGGGAAACCGGGTCTTCATCCATCCCCCTGGCGCATTCATATATATATAGGCCGTTTTTGCCTAAAAGCCCTTTAAGGCTTTCTTGGGACACGCTTCTGAGGTCTTTTACGGTTCTGACCTTGATGGTTTTAAGTCTCTCTTCTGTTTTAGGCCCGATGCCTGGAATTTTGGAGACGTTCAAAGGGTCCAAGAAGCTTTGGACCTGCTCAGGCCTTATTGTTAAAAGTCCGTCAGGCTTGGCAGATGAAGCCGCCATTTTGGAGATAAGCTTGTTGGGGCCTATGCCTGCGGTGCAGGTCAGCTTTTCTTTTTCAAGGATTTCTTTCTTCAGCTTTTTCGCCAGATCTTCTGCCTTGCAGAAATCCCCAGCAAAGCTCAAATCCAGGAAAGCTTCGTCAAGGGATCTTACTTCGAATAAAGGGGAATATTTTTCCGCTATTCCCATTATCTTTTCCGAGACTTTTACATAGAACTCATGGTTCGGAGGCAGGAACACGGCTCCAGGGCAGAGCCTGAAAGCCTGGGAAATGGGAAGGGCCGAATGTATGCCGTATTTCCTGGCTTCGTAATTGGCGGTTGCAACCACTCCTCTTCCTTTCCCTTCTTTCGGGTCAGATCCGACCACCAAGGGCTTTCCCTTGAACCTCGGGTTTTCCCTTTCCTCTATCTGGGCGAAGAAGGCGTCCATATCCAGATGCAGTATTATCCTTTCCATGATTAAAGATTAGCATTGAAACGAAAAAAAGTCCGCAGAGAGAATCTCTCGCGGACTGAGGAACGGCCTTCATCTCATGCGCTGGTATGCGATTATCAGCCCGCTCACGATCATGGAGATGAACAAAAGAACGAAAACGGGAAATTCCCTGGCATACAAGCACCAGATCGATCCGGCGGCGAGCAGGAGGGCGAGAATCTTCCAGACAATGATTCTTTCCCCGAGCGGAGACAGAAGAAGAACAAAGAAAACAACAGGAATGAGTATCACCATTGCCGTCAGTAAAGGGTTGATTTCCATCTTTATTCCACCTCCTCAAACGAGTTTTGCATATGCATGGAAAAAAGCAAGGAATAAAAAACAGCCCGCTGACCAGCAAAACTGCAGTGCCTCCGACAGGACTCGAACCTGTAACTTTGGGCTTAAAAGGCCCCTACTCTGCCTATTGAGTTACGGAGGCGCAAAATTGCTTTTATCCTACAACGTCCTATGGATAAAAGCAATGATCGGCTATAATCCTTCCTTATCCAGCTCCCCTAAAAGGTCTTTCTGTCTTTTGCTGACTTTTTTTGGCGTTCTGATTTTTATTTTCACGTAGAGATCCCCTCTTTTATTGAATGAACCGAAGCGCGTCAGGCCCTTGCCTGAGATCCTGAAAACCTTTTCAGATTCTGTTCCGGCCGGAATTTCAAGGATGATGCTTCCTTTTTCAAGAGTTTCAATTTCAGCTTCCCCTCCGAGGACGGCTTTGGAAAAAGGGATTTCTTGAGAAAGATAAAGGTCGTCTCCCTTCCTTTCGAATACGGGATGGAGTTTCACAAATATCCTCAGATAAAGGTTGCCCGGCCTGCCCTGCTTCCTGGCAGCGTCCCCTTTTCCAGCAAACTTCAAAGTCTGGTTCGTATCCACTCCGGCAGGTATTTCTACTTTCACTGTTTCCTCGCCTTTTATCCTTCCTTCTCCCTTGCATACGTTGCACGGCTTTTCAGGGACGTAACCTTCCCCTCCGCATTCAGGGCAGACGCTCTGGCTGGTGAAGGATCCCAAAGGGGTCTTGATTATCTTCTGAACCCGGCCTGCTCCTCTGCAAGTGAAGCATTCCTTTGTCTTGGTCCCGGGTTCGGCTCCCGATCCTTTGCATCTTGAGCAAGAAACGTATTTTGAAAGGATTATCTCTTTTTCCTGATTCTTTAAGACGGCTTCCAGAGGAAGCTCCATGTCGATCTCGATATCTTCTCCTCTTTTGGCATCCTTGCTTTTTCTTTGGGATCCGAACCCGAACATCTCTCCGAAGATGTCTCCTATATCTTCGAATCCGAAATCGAATCCGCCTCCCCTGAACCCGGAAAAATCAAAACCGAATCCCTGACTGGGGTCAGCCCCTCCTTCGAAGGTTCTTCCGAAGGTGTCGTACTGCTGGCGCTTCTCCTGGTTGGAAAGGGTTTGGTAAGCCTCGTTTATCTCTTTGAACTTCTTTTCATCCCCTCCTTTGTCAGGGTGGTATTTGTGGGCCAGGGTCCTGTAAGCCTTCTTGATTTCGTCCTGGGAAGCGCTTTTCTGCAGTCCCAGAATCTGGTAATAGTCTTTCATTATTTCTTTTCCTTATAGTTTCCTTCTTCAGGACCCTTGTCTTCAGGCTTTTTGTACATTTCCGCCCCTATCTTCTGAAGAGCTTGGGAAAGCTGCTCAATCTTGGCCTTTATGTCCTCGACATTGCTGGAATCCTTGGCTTTTTTGAGCTCTTCCGTCTTTCCTTCCACTTCTTTCCTGATCTCCTCTGATACCTTTTCCTTGGCGTCCTTCAAAGTTTTTTCCGCCGTGTATACCAAGTTTTCAGCAAGGTTTTTGGATTCGATGAGTTCTTTCTTGGTCTTGTCTTCCTGGGCGTGCAGATCCGCTTCTTTTCTCATCTTCTCCACTTCCTCTTTCGAGATTCCGCAGGATCCTTCAATCCTTATCTTTTGTTCTTTTCCGGTGGCTTTGTCCTTGGCAGAAACGCTCAATATCCCGTTGGCGTCTATGTCGAAAGTGACATCGACCTGCGGGATTCCCCTCTGGGCAGGAGGTATGCCGTCAAGCATGAACCTTCCCAAAGTCTTGTTATCCTGGGCCATGGGCCTTTCCCCCTGCAGGACGTGGATTTCAACCGACGTCTGGTTGTCCGCAGCAGTGGAAAAAGTCTGGGACTTGGAAGTGGGTACAGTCGTGTTTTTAGCGATAAGAACCGTGCTCACTCCTCCCAGAGTTTCGATTCCCAAGGAAAGCGGGGTGACGTCCAGCAAAAGAACGTCCTTCACTTCCCCTTGCATTATCCCTGCCTGGACAGCGGCCCCTATGGCCACCACTTCGTCCGGGTTTATGGACTTGTTGGGCTCCTTGCCGAAAAGGTTTTTTATCGCCTGCTGTATGGCCGGCATCCTGGTCTGTCCTCCGACCAGCACTATTTCCTCAATGTCCTTTTTAGCCATCTTGGCTTCTTCCAAAGTCTGTTCGACCAGCTTGACCGATTTTTCTATGTATTCTGAAACCAGCTCCTCGAGCTTTGACCTGGTGAGCTTCAAATACAAGTGTTTTGGTCCGGAAGCGTCGGAAGTTATGAAAGGCAGATTTATCTCCGTCTCCAAGGCCGTTGAAAGCTCGATCTTCGCCTTTTCAGCGGTTTCCTTTATCCTTTGAAGGGCCAAAGGATCTTTGGAAAGATCTATCCCCTGGTCTTTTTTGAACTCTTCGACTATCCATCCCATTATCTTCTGGTCGAAATCATCTCCTCCCAAATGCGTGTCCCCGCCGGTGGCTTTCACCTCGATGGTGTCTTCTGAAACGTCCAGGATGGAAATATCGAATGTCCCTCCGCCGAAATCGTAGACCACTATCTGCTGGTCCTTTTTCTTTGAAAGCCCGTAAGCCAGGGCCGCTGCCGTGGGCTCGTTGATGACCCTTTTCACGGTGAAACCGGCTATCTCGCCTGCCACCTTGGTCGCTTTCCTCTGGGAATCGTCGAAATAGGCCGGGCAGGTTATAATGGCTTCGTTTATGGTCTCTCCGAGCTTCTCTTCGGCGTCAGCCTTGAGTTTCTGCAGAACCATGGCCGATATTTCGGCCGGCTTGTACCACTTTTCCCCGAGCTTTATCTCGACCCCCCCGTCAGCCGCCTCCTTTATCTGGTAAGGCAGATTCTTCTTGTCTTTTTGGACTTCAGGATCGGAAAATCTCCTTCCTATCAGCCTTTTGGCCGAGAAGATCGTGTTTTCAGGATTGGTGATCTCCTGGCGCCTGGCCATCACTCCGACCAGCCTTTCCCCGTTCTTGGTCAAAGCAACGACCGAGGGGGTTATTCTCGCCCCTTCGCTGTTCTCAATTATTTTCGGCTCTCCCGCCTCGATGGCGGCCATTGCCGAAAAAGTCGTGCCCAGATCTATCCCTAAAATTTTTGCCATATTTTGTTTTGCTATTCCTCCTTAACCCGCGTCAGCGGCAAAAGTTTGGAATATTTGCTATAAACTTAAAAAGTTTACTTGGCTACCTTGACTTTAGCCGGCCTCAGCAGCTTACCTCGGATTAAATACCCTTTTTTGACGACTTCAGTGACCGTGTCTTTCAAAAACCCTTCAGCTTCCACTACTGATTCTGCTTCATGGAGACCGGGATTGAATTTTTCTCCGACCGCTTTCATCTCCTCGACTCCCCTGGTTCGCAAAAAATCTTCAAAAAGCTTCTTTATCTGCAGAAGCCCTTTGCAGTACTGGTCTTCTTTTTTCTCTTCGGGGATGTCCTTTTCCGCCCTTTCGAAACTGTCCAGCACGGGAAGGATGCTTGAAATAAACTCCTCTTCCAAAAGGCCGGCGAAAGACTGGATCCTTTCCGCCTCCTCTTTCTTGTAATTCAGGAGGTCGGCCTTCGCCCTCTTCCATCCGTTCAGATATTCCTCCTTAAGTTTTTCGCATTCCTCTGTATTATTTTTTTGTTCTTCGATTTTTTTTTCTTCTTCCATAATCAGGCTGATTTAAATTTTTTGTCGCAAAAGGGGCAGGTTATTTCCTTGAAAACCGGATTTCCCAGAACCACTATCTCCAAATTGCTTATCCTGTTGTCGCTCTTGATTTTGTTCTTGTGGTGGACGATCTCGTTCGGCCTCAGATACCTGCCTATGTATTTTTCGACCATTATCCTGTGCTCGAGCACGTATCCTTTCTTGGTGCAGGAAGGGTGGTCCGGATTGTAAACCCAGATATGGCCTGAAGCGCTGTCCTTGTACCTTCCCCCGTTCCAATACGGGTTCTGGGATCCCTTCTTGCTTCCGCTATACGGCTTTATCTTTCTTATATTGAATCTGGCTGCCCACCTGGAAACAGTGGTCACCGCCACCCCGCATTCGTCAGCTATCTCGGAAACCGACATCTTCTTTTCGCAGTACCTGGTCTGCAGCCATTTTTTATCGCTGTATTTATCCATAAACGATATTGAGTATATCAACCCCTCCAAAGAAGTCAAGAGTGCTAATGGATTCAGGGTTTTCCACAGTGGAGAAAAGAAATCAAAGTGGTATAGTATACGAAATATGAAAAAAGCGATCAAAGGGCCGAAGGTGACCTGGGTGGACATCCAGAATCCCAACCCCCATGATATAGAATATCTGAAAGAAAAGTTCGACTTCCATCCTTTGGTGCTGGGAGAACTGATGCCTCCCGGGCACAGGCCGAAAGTGGAGCACCATGACGATTACCTCTTCATGGTTCTTTACTATCCCCTTTACAGTCAGGACAAAAAAGAAACCAGGTCCCGGGAACTGGACATCATCGTCACCAAGAACGCGGTCATCACCAGCCATTACCGTTTCATCCAGCCTTTGAAATCCCTTTTTGACAGCTGCAACATGTACGAGGAATCGGCCAAGCAGTATATGGGCGAATCGAGCGGCCATCTTTTATACTATATCCTAAGCTTCTTCTGGAAAAACTGCCTTGCCGAGCTCGAGGAGATCGACAACCAGCTGATGGACATCGAAAGAGGGATGTTTTCTGGAAAGGAGAAGGAAATGGTTTCCGAAATTTCGCTCGTCAAAACCGACATAATCAATTTCTGGAGGATAATCGAACCACAGAGTGAAATCCTCAATTCCCTGATGGCAGAAGGGACCAAATTCTTCGGGGAGAACCTGGTTCCCTACCTTTCTGACATCCTCGGGACCTACGGCATCGCCTGGAACGAGATAAAGACCTACAAGGAGACCATCCTGGCCTTAGAAGACACCAATCAGTCCCTGCTTTCAACCAAGACTAACGAAACCATAAAAGTGCTGACCGTGTTTTCCGTGGTGATGATGCCCTTGACCCTTATTGCCAGCATCTGGGGCATGAACGTCATGGTTCCTTCCTCTGAATCCCCTTTCGGGTTCTGGAAGATTGTCGGAGGGATGGCGGTTCTTTTGATTACGATGTTTATTTTTTTTCACAATAAAAAATGGATATAAAAAGAAAACACTTGCTCTTATTCCTTGCGGTAATCATCCTCGCCTCCTTTTTCAGGATCTGGCAGCTGGATTCCCTTCCTCCCGGGCTTTACCCTGACGAAGCCATGAACGGAAACGACGTTCTCTCCGACCCCGGAAAGATTTTCTACCCTGAGAACAACGGAAGAGAAGGCCTTTTTATGTGGCTCATCTACCTTTCCTTTTCCGCTTTCGGAGCTTCAATATGGTCGATAAGGATTGTTTCAGCCCTTATAGGCATATTGACCGTGGCAGGGACATATCTCCTGGTGAATGAGCTCTTTTACAAGGAGAACAAGGCCAAATTCATTAGTCTATTCTCCTCTTTTTTCCTTGCTGTCTCCTTTTGGCACGTCAATTTCAGCAGGACCGGGTTCAGAGCCATTCTCGTCCCCCTTATTCTCACTTTTTCTTTTTACCTTCTTTTCAAGGGGTTCCGCACAAAAAGAATAAGGTATTTCATAGCTTCAGGGATAGTCTTCGGCCTGGGATTCTACACCTACACCGTGTTCCGCCTGGCTGTCCTGCTTTTGGCAGCGGCATTGATTATCCTTTGGCTGATGCGCAAGGAATGTCCGAAAAAGCAGATCCTCAGATTCGCTGCCGCCCTGCTCTTGGCCGCTTTCTTCACTGCCCTTCCGATCGGGATATATTTTCTGGAACATCCTGACTTTTTCATCGGCAGGGCGACCGGGGTTTCGGTCTTCGCCAGCGAAAATCCAATCAAAGCGTTAGGAGAAAGCGTTCTGGCGCATCTGGCCATGTTCAACTGGAAGGGAGACTCCAACTGGAGGCATAACCTTTCAGGCTCTCCGCAACTGCTCTGGCCAGTGGGAATACTGTTCTTGATCGGGCTTACAATATCGGTAAAGAATTCTTTTAAATTCCTGAAAGACAGGCAGTACTGGCCGTACCTGTTTCTCTCAGCCTGGTGGATCTTCCTGCTCTTGCCGAGCATGCTGACAGCAGAAGGGGTTCCCCATGCTTTGAGATCGATAGGGGCAGTCATCCCTTCCATCGTTTTCGCCGCCATCGGTTTGGAATTCCTTTATGCCGCAATCAGGCCGAAGATAAGAGCTGAAGGGATTCACAGAATTTTCCTCGCAATCGTAATCTTCCTGGCCCTCTTTTCCTTCATTTTCGCCGAATACACAAAATATTTTCTCATATGGGGCCGGAACGAAGAAACCAAGGGAGCTTTTTCCAAAGACTATGTTGAAATGGGAAGATATTTAACTTCTCTCGAAGCGGACGTTGAAAGATACGTGGTGGTAAATAAAGGAGGGGTCAAAGTTCCTTATCCCGACGGAATCCCCATGCCGGCCCAGACGATGATCTTCATGGAAAAAGCTGCAAAGAACGAATCCGTTTATTTGAATGCAGACCAGATCCAATCCATTACCGTCAAAGATAAGGGGATTATAGTCCTTTTCGGATATGAAGAAAGCGTGGCAGTAAAAATATTCAAAATGTTCCCTGAAAGCGAAATGGAGCAAATGGGCGAATTCCTTCTGTTTAAAATTAACATTCAATGAACATGTCCAATAAATTCGTAAACCTGTGCGCTTTTCTCCTTTTGACGACCATGCTCGTCACTTCAATCCTGAGCATGAAGAACGACTCTGCCACCATGGATGAGCTCGCCCACATCCCAGCCGGATATTCTTACCTCACCCATCAGGACTACAGAATAAATCCTGAACACCCTCCTTTGGCAAAGGACTTGTCCGCTCTTCCCCTTCTTTTCATGAACCTGAACTTCCCTGAAGAAAGCTCTGCCTGGCAAAATGACGTCAACGGCCAGTGGCAGCTGGGGACCGAATTCATCTACCAGTCAGGGAACGACGCAGACAAGATCATTTTTTGGTCCAGAATCCCGATGATCGTCCTTCTCATTCTCTTAGGCTGGCTTCTCTTTAAATTCGCCAAGGATTTTTTTAATAAGGAATCAGCCTTACTGGTTCTGGCCCTGTTTTCGTTCTCCCCTTCTTTCATCGCCCACGGCAGGCTGGTCACCACCGATATTGCCGCCACTTTCGGAGTGGTCCTGGCAACCTATTTCTGGCTCAAATTCCTGACGAACCCATCTAAAAAAAGCGTCATTTTAGCAGGCCTTTCTTTGGGAACAGGTTTGCTCATGAAATTCTCCCTTATCCTCCTGATACCTTTTTTCGCAGTAGTCACAGTTGCATACGCGCTACTGAACAAAAAGCAGTTCTCAAGGTACGCGCTGCTGGCTTTAGTTTCCGGTTTGACCGCCTTGGTGTTCGTCATCACCCCCGTATATTTAATCCACACTGTCAATTATCCTGCAGAAAGGCAACTGTCAGATACAAAAGAAATCCTGCAGTCCTTTCCCATGGAATCTTTGAAAAGCATCTGCACCTGGGCCGCAGACAAGCCGGTAGTAAGGGCGCCCGGGCACTATCTTTTAGGCCTTTTGATGGCCACCCAGAGGACCGCTTCCGGTAACACAGGCTATTTTCTGGGAGAAATTTCAGGATCAGGCTGGTGGTACTATTTTCCAACAGTCTTTTTCTTAAAAGTTCCTCTCGCCTTGCATATTTTAGCTTTTCTGTCCTTTCTCTTGCTTTTGCTCAAATGCGTAAAAGCAAGGTTCAAGGGAATCAAGCAATGGATGAGATCCCACTTTGCAGAGTTTTCAATGGTCGTTTTCCTGCTTATCTACTGGTTCGTTTCTATAAACGGAAAACTCAACCTTGGAGTGAGGCACGTATTGCCGACGTTTCCTTTCATATATATCCTTCTTTCAATCGGCATTGTGGCTGCGATAAAGAATTCGGGACCGAAGCTGCAAAAAACCCTTGTCGTTTTACTTTCCCTTCTGTTAGGCTGGTACGTCGCTTCCTCTATAACCTGCTTTCCTTTCTATCTCTCCTACTTCAACGAAATCGGAGGAGGGTACATGGGAGGATACGAATACGTGGTTGATTCGAATTACGACTGGGGCCAGGACCTGAAAAGACTGAGGAATTTCGTCGAGGAAAACGACATTGAAAGGATAAGGCTGGAATATTTCGGCGGAGGAAACCCTGAATATTACCTCAAGGACAGGTATTTAAAGCTCAACCCTGAAGACAAATACGTTTCAGGATGGGTCGCCATTTCAGTCAACCAGCTGCAGGGAGGATCCGGGAACCCGGCTCCGGGATACGACCAGCCGACAGGATACTATAATTGGCTCAAGGAACAAACCCCGGTCGCAAGGGCCGGAACTTCAATTTTCATCTATTATCTTGAGTAGGAGAAACGCAAAAAACCTGCAGGCGAGAACCTACAGGTTTTTTGATTCTTTTGATATACTTGAGGGAAGAACATGTCAAAAGCCTTCACCCTTCTTGAGCTCCTGGTAGTAATCACCATAATCGGGATACTGTCCAGCATCGTTATCGTTTCCATGTCGGGCGGGACTGACTCTGCAGAAATTTCAAAAGGAAAAGCATATGCCCAGCAGATCCATGCCCTTTTGGGTTCTGAAGCGGTTTTGGACCTCAATTTCAATGAAGGAACTTACGGCACTTGTCCTGGCGGAAAAGACGTCTGCGACACTTCAGGATACGGGAACCATGGAGTAATAAACCTTGACGGAGTAGAATACGTTTCCAGCGACATTGACGGATACGCCCTTTATTTCGACGGAAGCAGCAACGATTATGTAGATTGCGGAAAAAGCTCAAGTTGGCAGAATTTAACCGTTAAATCTGTCTTTCTATGGGTCAAACCTGAAAGTTTTACAGGTTATTACCGTTATATATACGACGGTTCATACTGGAGCAGCCCCTATGGAGATTTTATAATACTCCTCAATACTTCTAATACCTTTACTCTTGGTTTAAAAAATACGGCGGGAACTCCAGATTATGCTTATCCGTATCCTGCATTCACGCCAGATCGATGGACTTTTATAGGTTATTCTTGGAACGGAACATACGTAACTTATTACAAAGATGGAGTAGTTATTGAAACAAATCCATTTACCGGAACGGTTGCAAATACTGCAAGGAATTTGACTTTCGGAAAGTCAGGAGACGGTTATTATCCATTTTCCGGATTGATGGACGAGGTTCGCATTTATGCAAAAGCTCTTGCTACAACTGAAATACAAAAGCTTTACGTCCAAGGGCTAGAAAGATTGTTGGCAAACAACGCCATAACCCAGTCAGAGTATGATCGAAAAAAGGCGGAACTAATATGAAACTAAACAAAGCCTTTACCTTGCTGGAATTGCTAGTGGTCATCACGATAATAGGCATTTTAACATCCATTGTTGTTGTCTCATTATCAGGTTCTACGGATTCTGCCGATATAGCAAAAATACTGCCTTTCAGCCACCAAGTACACGCTCTTTTGGGCCACCAGTTGGTCTTAGATCTTAATTTCAACGAAGGAGGCTATAACAGCTGTCCTGACGGAAAGGATGTCTGTGACGCCTCGGGATACAATAATAACGGAACGATTTTCAATGACGAAGCACTCTTTGTTCCGAGTGATATCGATGGTTATGCTTTAAGCTTCGACGGCGTGAATGATTATGTGGAAATCCCTGAAAATATAACTGGCGGACTTTCAGAAATGTCTATTGAAGGATGGATTAAACCAAGCGCATCTAGCAAGGGATTTATAAACGCATATTCGAATATTATCCTCATTCACACAAGTTCTGGCGGCGGCCTTTATTTAACAACCGACGATAACACGACCAGTGGCTATCTTGCATATGATACGCCGGTTACAATAGGAAAATGGAACCATGTCGTCGCCGTTTGGAACGGTACGACGATGAAAATATATTCAAATGGTCAAAAACAAAGTACAGAACGAGCATTCACTGGCAGCGGTGTCTTAAAACCTTCAAGTACATTTTGGATTGGCAGATATTTTAATGCAAGCCAGCCATGGTTCATCGGTTTAATCGATGAAATCCGCGTATATTCAGAGGCACTGTCGACGACAGAGATTCTGGATCATTATGTCCAGGGACTAAAAAAACTTATGGCAAATAACGCCATGACAGAAGAAGAATATGGCCAAAGAATTAAAAATTTCCAGCAATACTTAACCTCCGGAATCTAGCAATCCCGCTATTTGTAAAACGCCTTTTCAAACCTAAGATCCACGTATTCGAGAGATTCCCTCCTTTCCGAAGTGATTTCCTCTTTCAAAAGAAGCTTCAGCTTGGTTATCTGCCAGGACAAGTCTTCTTCCAAATCGAAATAAACGGTCCAACCTTCTTCCATTTCAGCATTGAGCCTCTTTTCGTTCAGAATTACCAGCTTTTCAAGGCTGGCTTCATTGATATCCTCCAATCCTTGGCTGATTTCCATGATTTTGGCCAGCTTTTCTTGCGAAACCATTGTTTCTCCGAGAGAGATCTCGCTTTCCTGCTCAGGATCATATATCACCGGCAAACCTTGTTTTTCTTTGACTTCTTTAAAAGCCACGCCTTCTGTATCCAGCAGGAAAAAATTATCTCCTTCCGCCAAAATGGCTGCTCCTTGCCTTTTTTCTAAAAAGACATTCAGGGTGCCGGGAAGGGTCTTTTCAACCGACGCTTTTTTGACTTCAAGGAATTCTTTTTCAATCCCTTTTTCTGCGCAAGATGCACAAAAAACGAAAATGCTCTCGGTCTTAACAACCCAGATTCCCGTTTCCAGCCTTGCTTCTAGGAAGGATTTTATGCGAGCTGAAGAATCGCTTTCTTCTCCCATCATTTTTACCTCTTTTATCTGAAAGTATCCTGAAAAAATGGCGAAGTAAACGATGGAAGCTGAAAGGAAGACAGCGAAAAACAGGGCAAAAAATTTCCTTTTCCTTCGCGATCTGCGCGAATTTTTTGAGGATTTTTTCCTTTTCATCTTACAAGCCCCTTTTCGCTTTCCTTATCCTTTCGAAAACGTAGGTGAGCCAGTACTTTTTCGAAAGCGGGAAATCTTTTGTTTTCACGTAGAAATGGGCTGATCCTCCGAATCCCATCTTGAAAAGGGTGGGGCCTGCCCAAGGATGATTGGGCGTTTTCAAAGGATCTGCGTATCCCCAGAAGTCGTATAAAAAGCAATTCCTTCTTTTGGCTTCCCTTATCGCCTCCCACTGAAGGAGGTAAGCCAAGGGCAATTTGTGGAATTCCGGCAGAAGGGCTGCGTGATGGTAGAATCCTATGCCAGACCAGAAGATGACAAATGAGGAAGCGGCAATTTTTCCTTTGTATTTGGCGAAAAACAAGGATATCTGCCCCTTATCAAGAAAGCTTTGAAATTCCTTTTTGAGATAATCAATGGAAAAAGGGACGAAATGCTGCTTTTCTACCACCTTCAAATAAAGGTCGTTGAACTTTTCCACGTCTTCTGGCTTTTCGCTTATTTCTATCTTAATGTCCTTGTTTTCCAAAGCCTGGCGGATGAGATACCTCGTCGTTTTCCTCATTTTCGCCATGATCTCTTCCTGGGACGGCATGATATCCAGCTTCCAGCTGGATTCAGGATGGGCATGAATGGGAGCTTCCCTGAAGCCGGCTTTCTTGAAGGCAGCTTCGTTCTCTTCCGTCCTCTTTGAAATCGGGCTGACTCTGATGAACACAGCTCCGTTCTCCTTACCTATCTCCTTCAGCTTTTTGAGCAGAGACTGCAATATTTCAGTTTTTTCCTCCTCGTCTTCCAGCATCACCGGGCCATGGGGCAGGAGCAGGAATTTTCCCCTTTTGGCGCAGACTAAAACAACAAGTGAAACTGCTTTAAGCTCAGAGCCCTTGCAGACGCCGAGCCGCCATGTCCTCTCCCCCATCTTCCTGTTGAAATCCCCCCAGGCCCATGACTGAAGAAAAGTTTTTTGGGCGCTTTGAGAAAGGAAGTCCTCCCAAGCGCGTTCGTCTTTCACCTCTTCAACTTTGAAATTATCGTTTGGCATAAGATTTCAAAAGACTGACAACTTTCCTGGCTTCTTTCTGGTTGATCCCTATATGGCACGGCAGATTGACTATCTTCAAAGCTGCTTTTTCAGCTTCAGGGCAGCTGCCTTTAACATATTTCATGATTCCAAGATCGGTATCAGGAGGGACGACCGGGCTCTTCCTCCAGCCGTCGTCCAAATATATTTTCCTTTTACGGGCCTGCTTTAATAATTCATCAGTGTCAACTTCGACCAAGACCGGATATTTCAGATACGCAGGCTGCCTGTCCCTTTCGGAAGCGGCAAAAGGGGCTTTGAATCCCTCAAGCTCGCGTTCATAAAGCCTTGCCACTTCTTTTCTGTGGCGATTGAACCCTTCAAGCTTCGAAAACTGCCTTAAGGCCAAAGAAGCCAAAGCATCCGGCATTCTGGCTGGAAAATGGGAAGGGATCTCCCCTTTCTTTTCTTTTTTATAGACCGATTTGGAAAGGATCGAGAGCCTGTGGAAGGCTCCCAAGAGAAGCCTGCCTAAATGCTGATTTAAAGCATAAGCCGGAATTACAAAAAACCAGCAGAGGAAAGGATGCAAAAGCTGCTGGAATATCCAGAATAAGGAAGGAAGCTCCAGATTTTCCCATTCTTTCCTTATTTTTTCAGCAAGATCCTGCTTTCGGACAGTTATCATGCCTCCGAAGACGGAAGAGATAACCTTGTCCCTTCCGAAGCTGAAAAAGGCGGCGTCCCCGAAGCTTCCGCAGAACTCTCCTTTATAAGAGGCTCCCAGGGAATGAGCGCAGTCTTCAATAAGGAAAAGGCCTTTTTCTTCTGCTATCTTCTTTATCTGCTCGATCCGAGCTGGCCAGCCGAAAGTATGCTGGACTATGACCGCCCTGCTCTTTCCAGTTATCTTCCTTTCCAAGTCGTTCGGGTCGAGATTGAGAGTTTCGTCTATGTCGACAAAAACCGGAACGGCTCCCAATCTCAATATCGGGTTCACTGCGGCATTGCAGGTGAAGCCCTGGAGCAAAACCTCGTCTCCCTTTTTAATGCCTATCGCTTTCAAGATCAGTATGAGGCCGGACCGGCCGCTGTTGACGGAAAAAGCGTATTCAGTCCTGAAGCGTTTTTTGAACTTCTCTTCGAGCTCTTCTGCTTTTTTTGTTTTCTTCCAGCAAAAAGGCTTCAAAATAAGAGACAAAGACGCTTTGATGTCGTCCCTTTCTGCGTTCGGCGACAAGGAAGTGAAAATTGGCTTTGGAATCATTGTTTTTTCTTTAAAAATTCAAGAATCTTTTTCGGAACCCTGCTTTCCAGCAGTATGACGTCTTCTTTTCCTCTGAATTCTCGGAGCTTTCTTGAAATCAGTTCAGGGTCTTCGGAATAGAAGATATTTTCTTC
>CAYVNG010000005.1:0-9844 GCA_964452875.1 uncultured Candidatus Saccharibacteria bacterium | reverse complement strand
CTTTGATGCCGGATTCAACGGCCGCTTTTTTGATTTCCCTGAAATAGTCTAAGGTCGTGATAACGGCAGATTCGCACGTTTTCCCTATTTCTTTTCCGATCAGAGAATGGACCTCTTTGGCTGAGCTCCCGAGCTCTATCAAGCAGGGCATGACGATAACTTTTTTGCCCGGCCACGTTCTCAGATATTCCAAATGGGACACGACCCCGTTCGGATTGGAAGAATAAGTGGCGTCAATTATATTCAGCTCGTTTATGCGCTCAAAATGCATTCCGCTTTGGCAAGGCTCTATCTTTTCGCAGGCATGGGATATCTCTTTTAAACTCATGCCCAAGCTGTTTGAACAGAGAATCGCCAGAAGCAGATTCGAGATATTATGACGTCCCATCAAAGGAAGATTGAAATCCGCTTTTTCGCCGTTTTTCAAGAAAACGCTGAAACTCAAGGAATCTTTTTTAACCTCAATATTCCCGGTCCAGACGTCGTCAGCTGCAGAAAGCCCGGAGATCATCACCTTCTTCAGCGATGGATTGTATTCTTTCATCTTGAGCGCCTCTTTCCTTACTGAAGGATCCAAACCGTTCAAGACGGCTGACCCGGTTCCAGGAAGCGAGGAAACAAGTTCGAACTTGGTTTTGATGATGTTTTCTTTTGATCCGAAAGTGGACATATGCTGCTCGTTCAGCCCTGTCACGATCCCAATCTCGGGTTTGGCTATGCTGCTCAAAAGCCTTATCCCGCCCGGGCTGTAAGCTCCCATTTCGCATATGAATATCTCGTGATTCGAGTTTAAATCGTTCAAAATGCATCTTGAAATGCCGATCTCTGAATTCTGGTGATTTGAAGTCTTCAAAACCTTGCTTCCGAATTTTTCAGAAAGGATGGTGAAAAGGAACTCCTTTGTTGAAGTTTTCCCGTAGCTGCCTGTTATCCCTATGGCCAAAAGGTTTCCAAGGCCTTCCCGCTTCCTTAAAGCTCTCTTGATCATCCTTTTCCTCCATAAGACGGCGAAAGGATGGAACAGAAACACCAGAATGGTGGCGAAAAACGGCGAGAGAAGGTCTGCAAACAGAAAGGAAAGCAGTTGGAAACGTAAAATTCCAGGAAACGAGAGAACCGAAAAGAGGAACAGAATCTGGAAGAAAACACCTGCTGAAATTGTCAAAACCGTTTTTTGCGTCAAAACCGGTAGCTTGTTCCTCTTTTTTAAAAATCCTGCCAGGCTTTTTCCTCCTTCGAGAAAAAACAGGAGGAATACAGCCAATGAAAGGGCGGATTCCCAAGAAGTAAAAAAATAAACCAAAACAAACAGAACAATTTTAACCAGATTGAGCTTATTCAGCAGAAGGCTCTTTCCTTTCTCGGTCTGGAAATGAGAAAAAAACCTTCTCAGATGGTATTCTTTCAGCTGCCACAAATAGACCCAGAAAAGAAGCTTTTTATTGAAAGCAGCGAGCCAAAAAATAATGAAAAGTATTTTAAGCCAAGTCATTTTTTAAGAAAAGAAGAAATTTTATCTGCCAGGACCAAAGGCCTTTCCAGGTTCAAGGCGTGGCCTGCCCCTTTGACCACTTCGAGTTGGGAATTTTTGATTTTTTCCTTAAAGACATTCGCGTACTTCAAAGGGACTAGTTTGTCTTTGTCTCCCCAGACCAAAAGCGTTTCCCGGCTTATCAAAGGGAGCAGAGGCTTCAAATCCTCGGAAATGGCAAAAGCCATTATTTTTTTCATCTGCTCGTCGGCTCTGACGTAGTCTCTGCTCCCCAAAAAATGGTAAAGGGGCCTTTTCAACAGTTTTTTCAAAAACGGAGAGTATTTGGCGAAAGAAACGCAGTTTGAAACGATCCTGGTTTTGAGATCCTTTTCCATTTTCAAGCCGGCAGAGCCGCATAAGATCATCTTTTTTATCCTCTCCGGCTTGATGGATGAAAGCTTGATTGAAATCCTGCCCCCGAAAGAATGCCCGACCAGGAAAAAATCATCCAGAGAAAGGCTGTCAGCGAATTCCAGGACGAACATGGCATAATCATCCAGGGACCATGTTTTGCCAGGGGCTTTCGTCCTGCCGAAACCAGGCAGATCCGGGCAGACGGTTTTAAATCCTTCTGAAGCCAAAGCTTCCTGAACCTTGCTCCAGGAAGCGGACGATCCTCCCCAGCCGTGCAATATCAAAACTACAGGACCTGATCCTGCAGTTTGGTAAAAAACGCTCAAACCGCCCAAATTGATACTTTTTCCTTCCATAATCCTTCAGGAAATTTTATCCGCCTTAAGGTATTTTTGAAGGACTTCCGGTATTTTGACGCTCCCGTCCTTCTGCTGGCAGTTCTCGATGATTGAGATGATGATCCTGCCGACGGCAAAAGCGGTGCCGTTCAGAGTGTGGAGAAAATCAACCTCCCTTGTTTCAGGGTCCCTGTACCTGACATTCAGCCTCCTTGCCTGAAAAGATGTGCAGTTGGAAGTGGAATGGGTTTCCCTGTAGCATCCCTGGCCGGGAAGCCAGGCTTCAATGTCGTATTTGGCTGCTGCCGGATCTCCAAGGTCTCCGGTGCATATATTCAAAACCCGGTAAGGGATTTTTAAAAGCTGCATCAGCTTCTCTTCCATGGAAAGAAGAAACTTGTGTTCGGAAGCGGACTTTTCAGGGTCGCAGAAGCTGAACATTTCCACCTTGTCGAACTGGTGGACCCTCAGAATCCCCTTGGTGTCTTTTCCTGAAGCCCCGGCCTCCCTGCGAAAGCAGCTTGAAAATCCCGCATACCTTCTGGGAAGCTCTTTTTTATCGAAAATCTCGTCTGCGTGCATGGCCCCTATCGACTGCTCGGAAGTCCCGACCAGATAAAGGTCGTCCTTTTCCAAGTGATATATTTCGTCTTTGCCTCTGTCCAGATACCCCATGGCCTGCATCATTTCAGGCTTTATCATCACCGGAGGGACGACTGCGATGAACCCTTCTTCCTTGAGCGTATCCAAAGCCAGGTTCACCAAAGCGAACTCAAGAAGAGCGGCTTTCCCTTTCAAATATCCAAAGCGAGTGCCGGAAGCTTTTGCCGCTCTTTTGGTGTCTATTATATCCAAGCTTTCCGCTATCTCCATGTATTCTCTGGGCTTAAAATCAAAAACCGGCTTTTCCCCGACTTCCTTCAAGACGACGTTCTCTGTGCCGTCCTTTCCTAAGGGAACTTCTTTCAAAGGGAGGTTCGGAACTTGGCGCATCAATAACATGAATTCTTCGGTCGCCTCCTTCAAATCCTCTTCGGCCAATTTTGCCTTTTCATCCACTTTTCTCATTTTCTCTATTATTTCCTTCTTTTGCTTTTCGTCCTTAAGCTTCGGGATCTCGAGCGTGGCGGTGTTCTTTTCCGCCCGCATCTCCTCTAAAGAGGAAATGATTTTCCTCCTCTTTTCGTCTGCAAAAAGGAGCTTGTCGACATCAAAGTCCACTCCCTTCTTCCTTATCCCTTCTTTGACTTCCTCTTTATTTTGCCTTATGAATTTTATGTCAAGCATGGTTTTATTTCGGTTTCATGGCAGGGAAGATGATCACTTCCCTTAAGCTCGGGGAATCGGTCAAAAGGGCCGCCAGCCTGTCTATTCCCATGCCCAGGCCTGCGGCCGGAGGCATTCCGTATCCGAGGGCTTCGATGAAATCTTCATCCTTCCTTTCTTCCCCGATGCCGGCCATGGAAAACCTTTTTTCCTGCTCTATTGGATCGTTCATTTCCGAAAACCCGTTTATGATCTCGATCCCGCCTGCAATCAGCTGGAAGCGATCTGCATATTTGGGGCTGTCGTTCTTTTGCTTGGCTAAAACGGCCATTTCAATGGGATGGTTGACGACGAAAGTCGGATTGATTATCTTCCCCCTGCAGGCTTTTTTAAAAAGCTCGTCGATGAGGTTGGCTTTTGAGGGATTCTTTTCAAGCTTGATGCCCAGTTCTTCGTTCTTTTTTAAAAGATCCTTTTCAGAAGCGGAATCGACGTCTATTCCGCAGTGTTCGATGAGAAGATCCCTGAACTCCACTCTTTTCCAGACGGGCTCGAAATCAAGTTCCTGCCCGCCGTAGGTTATTTTCAGCTTTTTTTTCACTTCCAGCAAGAGCTTCTTTAAAAGATCCTCGGCGAACGCCATCAGCCCCTCTTTCTCCTGGTAAGCCCAGTAAAGCTCCATCATGGTGAAATCAGGATTATGGTGCTTGTCCACCCCTTCATTCCTGAAGCATCTCCCTATTTCATATATCTTTTCAAACCCTCCGACCAGCAGCCTTTTCAGATAAAGTTCAGGAGCCACCCTGAGATAAAGATCCATGTCCATGGAATTGATGTGGGTTTTGAATGGCTTGGCCGCCGCCCCTCCGGGAATGGACTGCAGAATCGGGGTTTCCACCTCGATAAAGCCCTGTCCTGAAAGGATGCGCCTCAAAACCTCAGTTATCCTGCTTCTTTCTGTGATCCTCTCTTTCACTTCAGGGTTCATTATCAGGTCCAAATACCTTTTTCTGAATCTTTCTTCCGCATCCTTCAAGCCGTGCCATTTTTCAGGCAGAGGCAGCAGGGATTTCGCGAGCATCCTGTATTTCGAGACTTCTATCGTCTTTTCCCCTCTCTTTGTCAAAAACAAAGTCCCGGAAAGCTCTATAAAATCCCCGATGTCGAAGTTGTCCAAAAAAAACTTGTAATCAGGCGAGCCTAAAGCATCCTCTTTGAAATAGGCCTGCATTTTCCCGGTTCCGTCCTGGAAATGCGAAAAAGTAGAACCGCCGTGCTCCCTTACGGACATTATTCTCCCTGTCAGCGCCACTTTTTCCTTTTTCGAGGAAAGAGCGTCGAAAGAATCCAAGCAGCCCTGGATCGAATGGGTCCTGTTTGATTTTATGGGAAAAGGGTTGATCCCGGCCTTCTTTAAGGCCTCCATCTTTGCTATTCTCGCCTTTTTTATGTCAGAAATGGCCATATGGCTTCTTTTATTTTACTTTATTGCAGGATAAATGAAAAGAGCCCGCTCAAGCGGGCTCTGCAAAATCTAGTCTATCTTCAGTATTTTGTATTTCATCGGCCCTTCAGGCGTTTCCACTTCCACTTCCGCGTTCTTAGGCTGGTTCAGGACCGCTTTCCCAAGAGGAGATTCAACCGATATCTTGCCTGCGGCCGGATTCGCCTCTTCGGCCCCGACGATCTTGAACATTTCCTTGGAATTCCTCACGCCTACGAGGATGGTCGAACCCACCTGGGCCAGTTGCCTGTTCTTTGCCTGCTTTCCTTCCGGGACGACGACCGCCGATTGGACAAGCTCTTCCAATTCCAAAATCCTCCCTTCCAAAAATCCCTGGGATTCCTTTGCTTCCATGTATTCTGAATTCTCGGACAAATCCCCGAAATCGGCGCATCGATGGAGAATCTCGGCTATCTCCTTCCTCCTGACGTTTTTCAGGTAGTCCAACTCCTCTTTTATTTTTTTCAGCCCCTCAGGGCTCAGATATTTGTTCATGATATCTATCCAATAACCAATATATTAACCGAAATGCGATCTTTGTCAAGCGCAGAAAACGGGCGCTATTCTGATTCTTCAAAATACCAGTCCAGTATCTCCTTGGCTGCAGGCAAGGTGACAGACTGGATGCCCTCCACGTCTTCGATTATCAAGGTCAGGATGATCTCCGGGTCCTCATATGGAGCGAAAACGGAAATCCAGTGATGGTAATGCCCTTCAAGGGAGCTTTGGGCGGTTCCGGTCTTGGCCGCAGCCTCAACCGCCAGGCTGTTCAAAGAAACGGCCGATCCTGAGCTCACGGTCTGGCGCATCCCCTCTCGTATGGTTTCTATGTTCCCTTCGTCAACGAAATTCTCCTTGATTATTTCCGGCTCTTTCTGAACGAGGCTGGGCTTCATTAATTTTCCCCCGTTGGCGATGGAAGCCAAAGCTGAAGAGACCTCCAAGGGAGTGGCGGTGAAAGCTCCCTGTCCGATGGAAAGATGGTAAGTGTTGCCCAGCCTCCAGTCTTCGTCAATTTCGGGCAGAACCCCTTCGCCTTCGCTGGGAAGGTCGATCCCTGTTTTTTCTCCCATGCCGAAAAGGCTGAAGTATTCTAAAATCTTTTCAGCTCCCAGCCCGGAAAAACCTTCGTAACCCCCGCCGATGATGTAGAAGAAAGGGTTGACCGACTCAGCTATCGCCCTTTTTATATCAGAAACGCCGTGGGCTTGAGGATACGTCCAGTCCTTGTAGCATTCGTCCTTTAGGGAATACGGGTTCCATATGCATACCTGGGAAGGGCAGTCGATGGTCGTTTCGGCGGATATTATCCCTTCTTCCAAGGCGGCCATGCCCACGATCGGCTTTATGGTGGAACCGGTCGGGTATCCTATGCCGGAAACTGCCTTGTTGAACAATGGATCAAAAGGGGAAGAGATCAAATCCTGCCAGTCTTCCTGGGAAATGCCCTGGGAAAAAAGGTTGTTGTCGAAATACGGGATGCTGACCAAAGCCAGCACTCCCCCGGTTTCGGGATCCATGGCAATGGCAGCCGCCTTTTCGGCCCCGATCCTTTTCATGGACTTTTCAAGCTCCTCCACAATCTTCTTTTGGAGGCCGTAATCGAGGTTCAGCACCAGGTTTTCGCCCGGTTCCGCTTCCGAGACCTGGACTTCGCCGATCTTCCTTCCGGACGCATCCTTCTGGATTATCCTTTTTGCCGGAACCCCTCTCAGTTCATTTTCATACCACTCTTCGAGTCCTGACTTGCCGATATAGTCGGTGACGGCATATCCCTGGCTCTCTGACAGCTCCTCCTCGCTTATCTTCCTCGTATACCCGAGAATGTGGCTCAAGGACGGGTCCAGATATTCCCTGACCGTATTCTCCTCTATCCTGAATCCCTTGAATTCGTCAATCCTCGCTTCCAGCTGCATCAAAGCTTCGTGGGAAAGGTTGTCTTCGATTTCGACCTGGTAAAAGTCGCTTTCTTCGATCTTGCTCCTTATATCCTCTTCGTTTTTCCCGAGTATCAGGGAGATCTTCGAGAATATTTCAGCTCTGTTTTCAGGGAGATCCCTGGTGTCGCAGACCAGATCGAAAGCCGGTTTGTTCCAGACTAGCTGGACCATGTCCCGGTCGTAAATGATCCCCCGGATTGAGGAAGACTGGTAGACTCTTTCGCTGTTGGCTTTGGCCAGGTCCGAAAAATCCTGGTGTTCTAAAACCTGGAGCTGAAATGATTTGCCGACGGCCAATAAAAGAAGAAGAATGATGATTCCAAAGAAAAAAGAAACGTTCCTCTGGGGAAGCGCCACCTCGAATTTCTTCTTAATGTCCGTTTCCTTTTTCTGGGCCAACCTGTCCAGAAAGACCTCCTGGGGTTCAATGTCCCTGAGCATCTTGTTCGAGCAGAAAACGGCTCTATCCCTTCGAAATGGAAACACGGACATGCCTTTTGATGATTAAATTGAAGAAAAGGGATATAGCCAGGAAGATTAGCACATTCCTGCCTAAGAAAGAGGAAGAGAATACATCGAGAAAGAATCCTGCCGAAAAGGCGAAAACCAGCCCTATTTTAGAAAAACGCTCAGAGCCCAAGGCTTCAGTGATATTGAAGATGAGAAGCAGGATCAAAGCCAGGTTTATCGTCCAACCGGCCAAGCTGAAATGAACCAGGAAGTTGTTCTGGAAAAGGATTAGGAAATAAGAGAAGATGATTGTCGCCAGCGCTTTTTTCATTTTGTTCCGGTTATGATGAACAACCATTCCAGGCTTTCCAAATCGAAATAAGGCTCCAAAACCGCCCTTTTAAAGGGAGCTGCGTCGTCTGCTTCGATTTCCTTTACCTGGCCGACCATTATCCCTGGAGGGAAAATCCCTTCCAAACCCGTGGATAAAACCATGTCCCCTTCTTTCAGATCGGACGTCCTTGGTATCAGGTCAAAAACCATTTCCATACCCCCTTTTCCTTTCACCAGGCCCTGGATATCCTCTTTGCCTTCCACCCTGGCGTTGAACGAAACGTCTTCATTGGTGATCAAAGAAGCCCGGGAAAAATCATTGTAAACTTCTGTAATCACGCCCGCCAGGATTCCTTCGACTGAGAGAAGCGGCATTCCTTCTGACAAGCCGGACGAAGAACCCTTATTTATGAAAATCGAATCGCCCTGTGAGGCTTTCCCTGTGAGTTCAGCCAGCTTGAGATTGAAATCCTTTTCCAATCCCAGGTTTAAGGCCTGCCTCAAAGCTTGGTTCTCTCCGACAAATTCCTTCAAGCGCATGTTCTCTTCCAAAAGGTCCAGGATCCTCGATTCCAGAATCCTGTTTTCTTCTTTGAGAAAATAGCTCTGGCCCAGAGAGCTGAAATATGAAAAAGCTCTGACACCGGCCTCCCAAAAATTCTTCTGGACGGGATATGAGATTTCATAGAAAAAGCTTTTCGTCTCCGTTCGAAAGAAGTTCAGGGAAAGAATGAATAAAATGGCCAGCGTTATCCAAAAAAACTTCCGGTACTTTTTCCCAAAGAAATTCATTAGCGTATTATAGTCCAAACTGAGGTAAAACAAAAGACAGATATTATCTGTCTTTCAAAAATCAAAGGCGCTCTGGCGGCGGCTACCTACTTTCGCCGTAAACGACTATCATCGGCCATGAGCTATTTCACTTCTCTGTTCGGTATGGGAAGAGGTGGAGCAAGCTCGGCATAGCCGCCACCGGAACGCCATTGATTTCAAATTGCAATCATTAATCGCAAGCTAAGGAAATATAATCATTCTATTAGTAGGGCTCGGCTTAATCCATTGCTGAACTTACACCTGCCCCCTATCAACCCCGTAATCTGCGGGGGAATTGAGAGTTCTTATCTTGGGGTGGGCTTCGAGCTTAGATGCTTTCAGCTCTTATCCCGTCCCGACTTAGCTACCCAGCAATGCTCCTGGCGGAACAACTGGTACACCAGAGGTCAGTTCATTCGGGTCCTCTCGTACTACGAATGACTCCCCTCAAAACTCAACGCCTGCGGTAGAAAGAGACCAACCTGTCTCACGACGGTTTGAACCCAGCTCGCGTACCACTTTAATTGGCGAACAGCCAAACCCTTGGAAGCTTCTCCACCTCCAGGATGTGATGAGCCGACATCGAGGTGCCGAACAGAGCCGTAGATATGGACTCGCGGGCTCTACCAGCCTGTTATCCCTAGGGTAACTTTTGTCTGATGATCTTCCCCGGTTCTATAAACCGGGGTCGGTTCACTAAGTTCCACTTTCGTGTCTGCGCCAAATACCCTTGTTGCAGTCAAGCCGGCTTATCCCTTTGCAGGACCGCTCCGATTTCCATCCGGAGTTAGCCGACCTTTAAACGCCTCCGTTACCTTTTTGGAGGCAAGCGCCCCACTTAAACTGACCGCCTCTCACTGTCTTCGCTTTTAGGGCGAGTTAGTTTTTATCACTCCGAAAGATGGGTGTTTCATTGGCGGCTCCTCTGCCACCGAAATGGCAGAATCAAAGCCTACCCACTACGCTACGCATCCGAAACGATAAAACAATAAGAAGCTACAGTAAAGCTCCTAGGGTCTTTTCGTCTAGCCGCAGGTAACCGGCATCTTCACCGATACTGCATTTTCACCGGGCGCCTCGTTGAGACAGTCTCCAAGTTGTTAAACCTTTCATGCGGGCCGGAACTTACCCGGCAAGGGGTTACGCTACTTTAACACGGTTATAGTTACCGCGGACGTTCACTGGAAGCTTGAGGCGCTCAGCATTCACAATTGCTTGCAAATACCGGCACCGTTAACGTTCCAGCACTGGTCAGGTCTCAGCCCCTATACATCCTCTTACGAGTTAGCAGGGACCTGTGTTTTTGGTAAAC